>BDUA01000039.1 GCA_002897715.1 bacterium BMS3Abin01 | reverse complement strand
TCAGCGCCCTTCACGGCAGCCGCAGCGGCGACCTGCTGGACATGGTGGTGAGCCGCCTGGAGGAACAGTTCGTATTGGCCGAAGCCGGGGCCCGGGAGGAACTGCGAGTAGCGCTGGTGGGCCGCCCCAACTCGGGCAAGTCATCCATGTTCAACCGGCTGCTGGGCGAGGAGAGGGTAATCGTCTCCCCCGAAGCCGGCACCACCAGGGACAGTATCGATACGCTGGTGGAAGTGGAGGGGGAAACCATACGGTTTATCGATACCGCCGGCCTCAGGAGGCCGGGGAAACTCAGGGAGGATGTGGAGTATTACAGCCGCGTGCGCGCCCTGGAGGCCCTGCACAAGGCCAACGTGGCCCTGATCCTGGTGGATGCCACCGTTGGCCTTACCGATTACGATCTGACCATCATCGATGAAGCCATGAAGCGCAAATGCGCCGCGGCGCTGCTGATCAACAAGTGGGACCTGGAACAGCTGGACCTGGACGACCTCAGGTGGCGCCTGGCGCGCAAGACTACGCTCAAGCCGCCGTTCCTGGCCACCTCCGCCGAGACCGGCAGAGGGGTCAAGGATATCCTGCCGCTGATCCGGCACCTGTACGACCTTTATATATCTCATATATCAACCCGCGAACTGAATCAGTTCCTGCAGGAGATAAAGAGCAGGCACTCGCCGCCGCTGGTGAGGGGACGCCAGCTGAAGATGTACTACATCAGCCAGCCCGGCACGGCGCCGCCGCGCATCGTGGTGCAGGTTAACAACAAGGGGTTGGTGACCAGACCCTACGCCACCTACCTGGAGAACGAGCTCAGGGAGCAGTTCGGTTACCACGGCTGCCCGTTGGTGATACAGTTCAAGGGGAAGAAAAGCAGATAGGGAAGGCAGACGCATGTTCCTGAACGTCATCCTCATACTCATGGCGTATCTCCTGGGGTCCATCCCCTTCGCCTTGGTAATCGGCAAAGGCATCTATGGCGTCGATGTGCGCCGTGCCGGCAGCGGCAACACCGGTACTACCAACGTCTTCCGCGTGCTGGGGACCAAGGCGGGCGTACTGGTCTTTCTCGGCGATTTCGCCAAGGGCCTGGTGCCGGTGTATATCGCCACGCAGGTGGTGAGCGGTGGCGATACCGCCCTGGTGTCCGTGTTGGTGGCAGGGGCGGCCATCACCGGCCATAACTGGTCGATCTTTCTCAAGGGTCGCGGCGGCAAGGGCGTGGCCACCGGCGGCGGCGCCGTCATGGCGCTCATGCCCTGGATATTCCTGATGGTGTTCGGGGTGTTCTGGCTGGTGCTGCTGGTGGACCGGCGGGTATCGGTGGCCTCACTCAGCAGCGCCGTCGCCTTCGGCGCGGCGACCCTGGCCACGGGCCAGCCGGCGGCATACATCGTTTTCGCCCTGGCCGGCACCGCCGTTGTCTTCTATGCCCACCGCGCCAACATCCGCAGGATATCCGCCGGGGAGGAAAGCCGGGTATCCATATCCCGGAACCGTTCCTCCGACGACCATCCTTCCGGTGCCGCATCCACGGTCACCCCTCCGGTAGGCAACCGGACCCATGATGGTGACAGAAAGGGGAAGCACGACGCGGCGGAAACCTTTGAATGGGAGGAACGCAAGCCATGAGCGCCGCTCCCCTGGAGAGCGCCGCCTCCACCCGGGCCGCCGTCATCGGCGGCGGCAGTTGGGGGACGGCCTTCGCGCGGTTGCTGGTCAATGCCGGCGTCGTCACGGAGATCATCTGCCGGCGCCCCTACCAGTCGGAAGCCATCAACCGCAACCACCGCAATCCGGACTACCTGGAAAGTGTGGAGCTGCCGGCGGAACTGATGGCCTCCACCTTCGACGATAACAACCTTTCCCTGGCCGATCTGGTGGTGGTCGCCGTCCCCAGCAAGGCCTTCCGCGAGGTGATCCACCGGCTGGCCGGCGGCATCAGTCCGGAGGCGCCGGTGCTGAGTCTGACCAAAGGTCTGGAGCCGGAGACGCTCAAACGCATGTCCCAGGTACTGGGCTCCGAACTGCCGGCGCCGGCGTCGAGGCGGATAGCGGTGCTGTCCGGCCCCAACCACGCCGAGGAGATTGCCTTGGACATCCCCTCGGCTTCGACCATTGCGTCGACCGATGCCAGACTGGCAAAAAAGCTCCAGAAGATTATTTCCTCCACCAGCTTCAGGGTATATGTCAACGACGACGTGGCGGGCGTAGAACTCTGCGGCGCTACCAAGAACATCATCGCCCTGGCTGCCGGCATGAGCGACGGGCTGGGTTTCGGCGACAACACCAAGGCCAGCCTCATGACCCGTGGCCTGGTGGAGATGTCGCGTCTGGGGGAGAAGATGGGAGCCGATCCCAGGACTTTCTCCGGCCTGGCCGGCATGGGCGACCTGATAGCCACCTGCACCAGCCGTCATAGCCGCAACCGCCGCGCCGGGGAGATGATTGCCCGGGGGAAGACTCCGGCGGAGGCCGAATCGGAGATGGGTATGGTGGCCGAGGGCCTGACCAGCGCCCGTTCCGTCTATGAGTTGGCCGCCGGCGTCGACCTGGAGATGCCCATCACCGAACAGGTCTGTGAGGTCATCTACGAGGGCAAGAATGTGCTGCTGGCGGTAGCGGAACTGATGGGCCGCACGCCCACCTATGAGTAGACAGGGGGGGCGATGTCCCAACCAGACCTGACCGGCGCCCTGTTTCTCATCGACGGCAACAGCCTCGCTTACCGCGCTTTTTACGCCCTGCCCGAGACCATTGCCACCAGCGACGGTTTCCCCACCAATGCCCTCTACGGGTTCTCCACCATGCTGGTGAAGATACTTGTCGACTACCGGCCTTCCGGGGTAGTGGTCGCCTGGGACGCGGGCAAGCGGGTATTCCGCCATGAGCAATACGAGGAGTACAAGGCCGGCCGCAAGCCCATGCCGGAGCCGCTGGTCGAGCAGATGGAGCGCTTCGATGAGCTGGTGGAAGCCTTCGGCTGCCAGACCCTGAAAAAGGAGGGGTACGAAGCTGACGACATCCTGGCCACCCTGGCCCGGGAGGCAAGGGCGCAGGGGCAGAAGGCCGTCATCGTCACCGCCGACCGTGACGCTCTGCAGCTGGTGGGTGACGGCATCTTCGTAATGACCAACACCAGGGGCGTCTCCGAGGTCAAGGTCTATGACAGCGAAGCGGTTCAGGAGCGCTACGGCGTCCCTCCCGCCAAGATACCCGACTTCATCGGCCTCAAGGGAGACAGTTCGGACAACATCCCCGGCGTACCGGGTATCGGCGACAAGACCGCCGCGGCGCTGCTGGCGGATTACCCGACGCTGGAGGAGCTGCTGCGCCACCTGGATGACCTCAAGGGCAAGCGCCGGCAACTGCTGGAGGAGTTCGGCGACCAGGCCCTGTTTTCCAAGGAGCTGGCTACCATGTGCGACGAAGTGCCGCTGGACATCGACGCCGGCACCGTCAGGCCGGGGACCCCGGACCGCACCCGCCTGCGTGAGACGATGGGCCGCTATGAGTTCCATACCCTGGCCGGGCGGCTGGAGGAGTTGGGGCTGCTGGAGCCCCCGGAGGACCAGGGCAGTTCGCTGGAGGTCAAACAAGCGAAGCCCGGGGAGCTCCGGACCGCCGTAGGCAACGCCGCCGAGGCGGCCCTGGCGTTCGAGGTCGAAGGCGACAGCATACGCCTGGCTGTACGTGCGGACGAGGATGCCATACTTTACGCGTCGCTCACCCCCGCCCAGCTGGAGGAGGTCTTCGAGGACGCAGGGCAGAGGGGCGGCCATGGTCCCTGCCGGGTGCTGAGCCATGACAGCAAGTCACTGCTCAGGCTGGCCCCGGGTGTGCCGGCGGAGAGGGGACACGACACCATGATAGCGGCATACCTGCTCAAACCATCCTCCCGTACCTACAGGCTGGAACAGCTGGCGCCGGCGGCCGGGGTGCGGGTGCGGGTGGCGGCGGAGCCCGCGGACGGGGCCGGGCTGGCAACAGCCGCTGCCCAGGTCCAGGGCCTGGCGCGGGCCCAGGCGGACCCGCTGGAGAACCAGGGGCTGATGGAGCTGTTCCGCGAGGTGGAGATGCCGCTGGTCAGGGTGCTGGCGGACATGGAGGCGGCCGGAATCCGGATCGATCTGCCCCGGCTGGGGGAGCTGTCCGCCAAGGTCTCGGACCAGCTGGAGCAGTTGGCCGATGAAATTTACAGCCTGGCGGGCGAGCGGTTCAATATCGACTCGCCGCAGCAGCTATCCGTCATCCTGTTCGACAAGCTTAAACTGCCTCCGGGGAAAAAGACCAAGACCGGGTTCTCCACCGACGCCCAGGTGCTCAAGGGGCTGCGCGATAAGCACGCGGTCATCGCCCTGGTGGAGCGGTACCGGGAGTTGGCCAAACTCAACAACACTTATATCCAGGCCCTGCCGGAACTGGCGGACCCGCAGACCTGGCGCATTCACACCACCTTCAATCAGACGGTGACCGCCACCGGCCGCCTTTCCTCCAGCGACCCCAACCTGCAGAACATCCCCATCAGGACCCCCCTGGGGGAGAAGATCCGCGACTGTTTCATAGCCGCCGAGGGCCACCGGCTGGTAGCCGCCGACTACTCCCAGGTGGAGCTGCGGATCCTGGCGCACCTTTCCAATGAGCCCGGTCTCAAGCGGGCCTTCGCCGCCGGTGAGGATATCCACCGTTCCACGGCGGCCGAGGTGTTCAAGGTCGGACCGGAGGATGTCACTCACACCCAGCGGGACCGCGCCAAGGCGGTTAATTTCGGCATCATCTACGGCATCAGCCCCTTCGGGCTCTCGGAACAGCTGGATATCCCCCAGGAGGAAGCGGCGGGCTATATCGACACCTACCTCTCCCGTTACCAACGCGTCGCCGGTTTCCGCCGGGAGATTATCGACAAGGCCACAGCGGACGGTTTCGTCACCACCCTGCTGGGGCGCCGCCGGCCCGTACCGGAACTGCGCTCCGGTGAGGACCGCGTCCGCCGGCTGGGGGAGCGCCTGGCGATAAACACGGTCATCCAGGGCAGCGCCGCCGATATCATCAAGGTGGCGATGGTGAACGTCCACGGACAGCTGAGGCGTCAGGGACTGAAAACAAACCTGGTTCTCCAGGTCCACGACGAGCTGGTTCTGGAAGCGCCGGACAGCGAAGCGGACTCCGCGGCGGAACTGGCAAAGCGGCAGATGGCCGCCGCCCGGGAACTGGACCCGCCGCTGGAGGTGGAGGTGGGGATAGGCCACACCTGGCTGGAGGCCAAGTAGGCCGGCCCCTTTCTATCATCTGCCAACCCCTTTATGTATAATATCTTCTGGCGAGCAAAGCGCTGCTGCGCTTATCGCCTATTCTTATAAAGAGAGGATTGAACACAGCTAAATGCAAAATTCAAACAAAGAAGTAGAAGAAGAGATAATTTTATTAGAGGGGAGTGACGGACTGATAAAGCTGGTAGACGGGAAGGAAGAACCCAACTACGACGTCACTATCAACATCTTTCAGGAAGGGGATATCGTCAGCGGTGAGGTGGTCCGCATCGACAAGGACGAGATCCTGGTGGACATCGGCTACAAGTCGGAAGGTGTGATCCCGGCCAACGAACTGTCCATCCGCAAGTCAGTGAACACCGACGACGAAGTGAGCATCGGCGACAAGGTGGATGCTCTGGTCATGCAGAAGGAGGATGCGGAAGGGCGCCTGATCCTGTCCAAGAAGAGGGCCAGGTTCGAGCAGGCCTGGCAGCGCATCCAGGATGTGGAACAGAAGGGCGAGACCATCGACGGCAAGGTGATAGAGGTCGTCAAGGGCGGTCTTATCCTCGATCTGGGCGTGCGCGGCTTCCTGCCGGCGTCCCTGGTGGACATCCGCCGCATCCAGAACCTGGATGAATATCTGGACCAAGTGCTCAACTGCAGGGTAATCGAACTCAACCGCAGCCGCAACAACGTGGTCCTGTCGCGGCGGGCGGTACTGGAAGAAGAGCGCAAGGAGGTTCGCCAGCAGATACTGGACAACCTCAAGCCCGGGGATATCGTCACCGGCGTCATCTCCAACATCGTCGATTTCGGCGCTTTCGTCGACCTGGACGGCATCGACGGCCTTATCCATATCTCGGAACTCTCCTGGGGCCATGTCAACCATCCCTCGGAGGTCCTGGCGGTGGGAGATGAGGTCAGCGTCAAGGTGCTGGATATCGACCGTGAGCGTCAGCGGGTATCGCTCGGTCTCAAGCAGACCCAGGAAGACCCCTGGCAGGGCCTGATGGACACCTACCAGGTGGGCGATGTGCTCACCGGCAAGGTCACCAAGCTGGTGAGCTTCGGCACCTTCGTGCAGGTGCTGGATGGAATCGAGGGCCTGGTACATATATCCGAGCTGGCCGACCATCACGTGGAGAAACCGGAAGAGGTTGTTTCGGTGGGCGACGAGATCGAGGTCAAGGTTATCGAGATAGACACGGACCGCCGCCGGCTCTCTTTGAGCATCAAGCGGCTCCAGGAGGATATGGGCGAACGGGAAGAGGCAGAATCCGAAGGCGCTGAAGAAGATGCGGAGCCTGAGGCGGCAGATGAATCGGTGACAGCCGAAGAGCCGCCGGAAGCAGCGGTGGAGGCGGACAGCCTGAACCTGAGCGATGATATCTTCCCCGACAGGCCCCAGGAGGAAGTCGGAGGAAGCGAAGGAGAAGCGGTGGGGCCGGCAGCCGGGGACGAGGCGGCTGCAGCGGTGCCAGGGGACAGTACGGGACTGGAACTTGCTGACGATCTGGAAGTAGTGGAAGATACGGCGGAAGCGGTGGAGCCGGCAGCGGAAGAAGATACGGCGGGAGACGATACTGCGGAAGCAGAAGAGCCGACAGCGGCAGGTGATAATTCAGAGGCAGAGGAACCCGCAGCCGGTGACACCGGTGACACCGGTGAGCCCGGGGCCAGCGAGGGCGAAACAGCGGATGAGGAAGAGGAAACCAGCTAGGGGCCTGGCACAGGTCATGTAAATAACGCCCCGCCTCACGCGGGGCGTTTTTTGTTCCGGCGCCGGGCCGGAAGGCAGGGAAGGAGCTATCAGTCACGACCGCATGGATATGAAGACGACAGGGAAGGGGCCGGCGATGATCGCGGTGACAGGGGGGATAGGCTCGGGCAAGAGCGCGGCCCTGGCGGCCTTTGCCGCTCAGGGTGCCGCGGTTCTGGATACGGACGCCGTGGTACACAGCCTGCTTGAACGGGAGGATGTGCGGCAGGCCGTCTGTCGCAGGCTGGGACTCGCCGACCTGCCGCCGGGCGCGGACGGCCGCAGCCTGCTGGCGGATGAGGTGTTCAGCGACCCGGACAAGCTGGCGTCACTGCAGGAAGTGCTGTTCCCCCTGGTGGAAGACCGGGTCAGGGCCTGGGCCGGAAGGGAAGCAGCGGCGGGAGCGCCCGCCCTGGTAGTGGAGGTGCCCATGCTGTTCGAGTCGGGAATGGAAAAGCTTTTCGATTTCATCCTGCTGATCAAGGCGCCGGAGCATCTGAGGAAAGAGCGTTACGCCGGCAAAGCCGGCGCCGATGATTTCGAGCGCCGGGCGGCGCGGCAGATGCCGGATGCCGAGAAGGAAGACAGGTGTCATCGGGTATTTGAGAACAGTGGCTCCCTGGACGATCTAAAGCTGTTCGTGCGACGCTGCCTCGATGCTACCGTGGAGTCCGGGGGCTGAACCGGGGTGATGAGACGGGCTTTAACCGCCTTGTTCCTGGCCGGTATCCTGGCCACTGCCGGCGTGGTCGCCGTGCATGTGGCCAACCCTGACTGGTACGTACGCTGGCGTTACCCGCTGGAATATACGGGCATCATCGTTCAGTATTCCCAAAAGAACGCTCTGGATCCAGCGCTGGTGGCGGCGGTGATATTCCAGGAAAGCGGCTTTGAGCCGGCCTCGGAGTCGGCGGCGGGGGCGGTGGGGCTGATGCAGTTGATGCCGGGCACGGCGGCATGGATCGCCGGCAACACCGGCGGGGCCGACTTTACCGTTGCCGACCTGGGAGACCCTGAAGTCAACATCGCTTATGGATGCTGGTACCTCGGGTATCTTCTGGACCGCTATGACGGCTCCGAAGCGCTGGCCCTGGCGGCCTATAACGGCGGCACCGAGAACGTGGACGACTGGGTAAAGGTGGCCCGGGGGGAGGGCAGGGGGTTCAGTACGGTGGATGATATCCCCTACAAGGAGACCAGGGATTTCGTCCGCGATGTCAGTAAAGGAAAGGAAGCCTACGCCCGGGTTTATTCCCGCGAGCTGGGCTATTGAACATGCCGTCCTTCCAGGTAAACGCCACCTATCAGCCCACCGGGGACCAGCCGCGGGCGATCCGGACCCTGGTCGATGGCATCACCACTGGCCATAGCCGCCAGACCCTGCTGGGGGTGACCGGCTCCGGCAAGACCTTCACCATGGCCAACGTTATCGCCCAGGCGGGTAAGCCCGCCCTGGTTATGGCGCACAACAAGACGCTGGCCGCCCAGCTGTGCAACGAGTTCAAGGAGTTCCTGCCGGATAACGCCGTGGAGTACTTCGTAAGCTATTACGACTATTACCAGCCGGAGGCGTACCTGCCGGCCAGCGACACCTATATCGAGAAGGACACCAATATCAACGAGGAGATCGACCGGCTGCGGCATGCGGCCACCAGCGCCATCCTTTCCCGCGACGATGTGGTCATCGTCGCCAGCGTATCCTGCATCTATGGTCTGGGCTCGCCCGAGGAGTACCTGGCGAAGATGGTGCTGCTCAAGGTGGGCGGGGAGCCGGGGCTGGAATCAGTCACCCGCCGCCTGGTGGACATCATGTACAGCCGTGGCGATTACGATTTCAGCCGCGGCCAGTTCCGGCTGCGGGGCGATGTGCTGGACGTGCATCCGGCCTACGAGGACAATATCCTGCGCATCGCCTTCTTCGGTGACCAGGTGGAGCGCATCCAGCGTCTGGAGCCCATGACCGGCGAGGTGCTGGATGAGATGACGCATGTCGCCATCTATCCCGCCACCCATTTCGTGACCTCGGCGGAGAGCATCGAGCGCGCGCTGGGTGAGATCGAGGCGGAGATGAGCCGGAGGGTCGCTGAGTTCAAGCGGCAGGGCAAGGAGCTGGAAGCCCACCGCCTGCTGATGCGTACGCGCTACGACATGGAGATGCTCAAGGAGACCGGCTACTGTTCCGGCATCGAGAACTATTCGCGCATCCTCGACGGGCGCGCCGCCGGCGAGCCGCCCAACACCCTGCTGGATTTCTTTCCCGATGACTTCCTGGTGTTCATCGATGAGTCGCACAACACCATCCCCCAGATAGGCGGCATGTACAAGGGCGACCGCTCACGCAAGCAGACCCTGGTGGATTACGGATTCCGCCTGCCCTCGGCGTTGGACAACCGGCCGCTCCGCTTCGAGGAGTTCCTGGAACGGGTGCCGCAGATGGTATGTGTCAGCGCCACTCCCGGCCCCTGGGAGCTGGGACAGAGCAGCCGGATTGTGGAGCAGGTCATAAGGCCCACCGGCCTGGTGGACCCGGTAGTGGAGGTGCGCGCGACCAGGCACCAGGTGGATGACCTGATGAACGAGGTGCGCAAGCGGGTGGAGGTGGGAGAGCGGATCCTGGTCACCACTCTCACCAAGAAGATGGCGGAAGACCTGACCGACTACCTGCTGGAATCCGGCTTCAGCGTGCGGTACCTTCATTCCGATATCGACACCCTGGAACGGATAGAGATTATCCGGGATCTGAGGCTGGGGGAGTTCGATGTGCTGGTGGGGGTGAACCTGCTCAGGGAGGGGCTGGATCTGCCGGAGGTGACCCTGGTAGCCATACTGGATGCCGACAAGGAAGGTTTCCTGCGGGGGGAGATCGCCCTGATCCAGACTATCGGCAGGGCCGCGCGCAACGTGCACGGCACGGTCATCATGTACGCCGACAAGATCACGGGGGCCATGCAGCGGGCCATGGCGGAGACCGACCGCCGGCGCAAGCTGCAGAGCGCGTATAATGAGAAACATAACATCACGCCGCAGACAATCATCAAGGGCGTCTCGGATATGAGCGCCATGCTGGGGGAGCCTACCGTCCCCTACAAGGCGGGCCGGGTGCGTGCCGCCGAGCGCAGGATGAGCAACGCCGAGATCGACGAGGCGATCGCCAATCTGGAAGAGGAGATGTTCGCGGCCGCTGAAGAGCTCAAATTTGAATACGCCGCCAGGTTGCGCGACCAGATAAAGGAGCTGGCCAAGGGGCGCAGGGCGGGCGGAAAGCAGATTCCTCGCCGCTCACCCCGGCGTCCTTGAAGGCGACATGGTGGGGACCGCCGGGGTAACCGGCTTCACTTGCTCACTCCGGCTCCGCCGTCGCTCGCGGAAACGTTCCGCCGTTCACCCCGGCGTCCCTGGGAATACTGCCAGCTGTGCGGCCGCCGGGGCACCGTCCTCCGCTTGCTCGCTCCGGCTCCGCCGTCGCTCGCCAAACGCTGCGGGCGGCATCCCCGACGACCCTGGGGTACTGACGGTAGTGGGGACACTGGGCGCAACCGCAGGCATGGCGCCATCCCGAGCGGAGCGAGGCCCTGCTTTTCCCGGTGGGGCATCCGCGCCGGGAAAGAGGTACCATATGGATGCTTACAGTATGACGACTCCGTTGAACACCTGATGCAACAACTAAAAAGATGACTGACGACATTACCATTCGCGGCGCCCGCGAGCATAATCTCAAAAACATCTCGCTGAAGTTGCCGCGGGACAAGATGATAGTCATCACCGGGCTTTCAGGCTCGGGCAAGAGTTCTCTGGCCTTCGATACTATCTACGCCGAAGGCCAGCGACGCTATGTGGAGTCACTGTCAGCTTATGCCCGACAGTTCCTGGGCCAGATGCAGAAACCTGATGTGGACAGTATCGAAGGGCTGTCGCCGGCGATCGCCATCGACCAGCGGGTACTCAGCAAGAATCCGCGTTCCACTGTGGGTACGGTAACCGAGATCTACGACTACCTGCGCCTGCTGTATGCCCGCATCGGCAAGCCCCATTGTCCCAGTTGCGGCAAGCCCATTGCCGCTCAGTCGCACCAGCAGATAGTGGATCAGATACTGGAGATGCCCGCGGGCACACGCTTCATGGTCTGCGCTCCCCTGGTACGGGGCCGCAAGGGCGAATACCGCGATCTGCTGGAGACGACCCGGCGCGACGGTTTCACCCGCGCCAAGGTCGACGGCGAGGTCAGGCTGCTGGACGAGGATATAGAGCTGGACAAGAATATCCGCCATGATATCGAGATAGTGGTGGACCGGCTGGTGGTCAAGGAGGATATCCGCCATCGCCTGGCCGATTCGGTGGAGACGGCGGTGGCCCTCTCCGGCGGCCTGATAAACATCGAGACCGAAGCCGGGGTGTCCACCACCTACAGCGAACGGTTCGCTTGTCCCGACTGCGGCATGAGCCTGGCGGAGCTGGCGCCGCGCATCTTCTCCTTTAACAGCCCCTATGGCGCCTGCGAACAATGTACCGGTCTGGGTGTCCAGGAGGAGATCGATGTCGACCGCCTGTTCCCGGACAGGTCCGTGAGCCTGCGCCAGGCCAGGGTGCTACCCTGGAGCACGGGTTACCGTCACGTCATCAAATGGATGTCGCGCTACTACGAAATCAGCATGGACACCCCCATCGAGGACCTGGACGAGGAACAGCTCAAGCTGGTGCTTTACGGTCCGGACGCCACTGAGACCTACGAGCGCCGCGGCCGTCGCTCCCGCCGCAGCTACATGCTCAACGGCATCATCCCCAATCTGGAGCGGCGTTACCGCGAGACGGAATCCAACGCCATGCGCGAGTGGATCCAGAAGCTGATGGTGGTCCACCCCTGTCCCGTTTGCCACGGCGGCCGTCTCAAGGCCGAAAGCCTGGCGGTCACGGTAGGGGGAGAGAATATCCATCAGGTGACCCGGCTCTCCGTCAGCGAAGCCGGCCGCTTCCTCAGACAGCTCAAGTTGAACGAGAACGAACAGATGATCGGCGGCCGTGTCATCAAGGAGATAGACGAGCGTCTGCGCTTTCTGGACGACGTGGGCGTCGGCTACCTGACCCTGGACCGCAGGGCCGGCACCCTCTCCGGCGGCGAGGGGCAGCGAATCCGCCTGGCCACCCAGATAGGCTCCAGCCTGGTGGGGGTGCTCTACATCCTGGACGAGCCCAGCATCGGTCTGCATCAGCGCGACAACCGGAAGCTCATCGATACCCTGCACCGCCTGCGCGACCTGGGCAATACGGTGCTGGTGGTAGAGCACGACGAGGAGACCATGCGCGCCGCCGACCATGTCGTCGACATGGGGCCGGGAGCCGGGGAGCGCGGGGGAGAGCTGGTGGCCCAGGGGACCATGGCCAGCATCCTTAAGTGTCGCCAGAGTCTCACCGCCGCCTATCTCACCGGCAGGCGCGCCATCGAGGTGCCGGAGCGCCGTCCCGCCGGCGACGGACAGGTGACCATCAGGGGCGCCAGTGAACACAACCTCAAGTCCATCGATGTGGTGATCCCCCTGGGTCGCTTCGTCTGTGTCACCGGCGTATCCGGTTCGGGAAAATCCACCCTGGTAAACGATGTACTGTACCGTTCCCTGGCACAGGATGTATACCGTTCCCAGGTGGCTCCCGGCAAACACGACGGCATCGACGGCAAGGAACAGCTGGACAAGGTAATCAACATCGACCAGTCTCCCATCGGTCGTACGCCCCGTTCCAACCCTGCCACCTATACCGGTGTTTTCGACCATATACGCCGGCTGTACGCCGTGACGCCGGAGGCCAAGGTGCGCGGCTACAAACCGGGAAGGTTCAGTTTCAACGTTAAGGGAGGGCGCTGCGAGGCCTGCCGCGGCGACGGCACCATCAAGATCGAGATGCACTTCCTGCCCGACATCTATGTGCCTTGTGAGGTCTGCAGGGGCAGACGCTACGACCGTGAGACCCTGGAAGTGAGGTTCAAGGGGAAGAACATCGCCGATGTGCTGGACATGAGCGTAGCCCAGGCGCTGGAATTCTTCGCCGCCATCCCCGTGATAGTCAGGCGCCTGCAGACGATGGTGGATGTGGGGCTAGGCTATATCCGCCTGGGTCAGCCGGCCACCACCCTCTCCGGCGGCGAGGCTCAGCGAATCAAGCTATCATCCGAGCTCAACAAGATAGCCACCGGCCGTACCCTGTATATCCTTGATGAACCGACCACGGGGCTGCACTTCGCCGATATCGAGAAGCTGCTGGAGGTTCTGCAGCGCCTGGTGGACGCCGGTAACACGGTGGTGGTGATCGAGCACAACCTCGATGTGATCAAATGCGCCGACTTCATCATCGACCTGGGTCCGGAGGGTGGCGACGCCGGTGGTGATGTGGTGGCGGCGGGAACGCCGGAAGAGATCATCCGGGTGCGAAAATCATACACCGGCAAGGCGCTCAAGCCTCTGCTCCTTTCGAGGAAAAAGTGACTTTTTGCAGGTGAAATATCCCTTCATGCAGAAGTAGGCCTGCATGTCCAGGTTCTTGGCTACACTAACAGCGGTCAGCATCGGTGTCTTCCTGACCCTGTTCAATACCGGCGGGTCGCTTGCCCGGGAAGAAGTGGGTCTGCAGGTGAGCCCGACGGTCATCAGCCCCACCATCGCCGCCGGCGATGAGACCAGGGAAACGGTGGTGTTGCACAACCTGTCGGGCAGGGCGCTCGGGATCCGGGCCAAGGTGGAGTTGAGCGGGGTTGAAGGGGGTGGCGTCACCGCCGGGGTGGAGCCGGCCGAGATGACCATAGCGGCTGGAGAATCCGTCCCGGTGTCAGTGAGGGTGGCCGCCGGCCGGGAGGCAGTGGCGGGCAGGGTGGATGGCACCATCCTGTTTCTGGCGGCCCCGGCCAGGGAGCAGGACGTCTCCATCGCCGGGCAGGTGGGGGTCAACCTGGAGATCGAGGTGATCGTCCCGGTGGATCAGACCATTTTTCACACTCCTCACCTGGTCGACGCCGGCAGCCCCATACTGTTCACCGTGGCCGGCCGTAACAACGGCAGGTTTCCCACCAGGATGGCCGGTGGCATGGAATATTCCGGCTTGCTGGCGCGGGACAGGAAACTGTCCGCCGGCAGCGGGGAACTGGCTGTGGGCGAGAGCACCAGCATGCGTTTGGTGTGGGCCGATACGCCGGCATTCTCCCTCGGCCGGGTAACCCTTTTCATCGATACGGGTGTGGGTGCTCCCGTTGAACACAAGGCGTGGCTCATCATCGCCCCCTGGCGTTTTCTCCTGGCGCTGGCGGCGGTATCACTGGCGGCGGCGGCGGGCATGTTCGCCTCTGCCGGTGTGGCTAATGTTTTACCTCCAAACTGGCGAAAAGGGCAGTAGAAAATCCCCCTGCGGTAACTCGTTCTGTGGGGGATTCCCTGGGAGGTAGAAGATTTGGCAGACGGGCCCGAAACCGGTGCGCAAGACCGCCGGCATGATTATCATAACCAGGTGGAGCCAGGGAGGGCGTTTGCCGGCGTCCTGCTGGTGCTGGCCGCGGCTGCGGCCGTTTTTTTCCTGACGGCCTACCGCTCCCAGGCGGTCCTGGGGCCGGATGCTCCCTACACCGAAGCCAACGGCGATATTATCGAGATCTGCGCCGATGCCGCCTGTATGGTTCACACCACCGAGTTCAACCCGGGCGATACGGTCTATGTGCGGGTGACGACCGACCGCGTCGGCGCTGTTTCCGGCAAGAGAAACAGGATGCGGTTACGCCGCTACCAGAACACCAATATCCGGGTTGCCAACTGGACCCAGGTCACTTTCACCGCGCCATATATCTATACGTCCCAGGTGACCATCCCCGCCGGCCAGTCAGACTATATGAAAATATGGGGAAGGGTGAGAAACGGCGGCAGCGGCCCCCGTGTTCAGTTCGAGCAGCAGATATCGCTGTACGGCCTAAACCAGTACGCCAGAATTTACAGCGATGCGGCGCGAACAGATGAATCCTACACCTTTGCCCCCGGCGCCACCGTATACATCCGCGCCTGGGGCACGGGGGCGGACTACGACCAGATATTAACCGGCAGCGGCCAGCAGCGGCTGCGGAGATTTACCAACAGCAGCGTGAAGTCGTGGGCGGCGCCTGCCGTGACCCGGAACGGCAACTGGTATGATTTCCAGCTTACCCTGCCGGCCGGTGGTCTTACCGACGGTGACTGGTACTGGCTGAGAACGCGGCTGCTGTCTGCCACCGGCGACGATATCCAGAGGCAGTCACGCATGCTCCAGATAGACGCCTCCGCGCCCACCGCCATCATCTCCGACCCGTCAGACGGCGACTGGGTCTCTGGTTCGCTGCCGGTACGGGGCACGGTAGACGACGCTTACAGCTTCTATAACTACCTGCTGGAGTACGGCGCCGGTGCGGCGCCGGTCTCGTGGACGCAGATTACCATCGGCGCCAGCCCGGTGCTGGCGGGCCTGCTGGGCACCTGGGACACGGCCGCCGTCAGCGACGGCCTCTATACCCTGCGCCTGACGGCGACGGACCGTGCTTACAACACGGCGGTGTCTTCCATCCAGGTTAATGTTGACAATACCTTTCCGGTGATCTCCGCAGTGCAGGCGGGCAATATAGCCAGCAGCAACGTCATCATCACCTGGACCACGGACGAGGCCGCCGACTCCCAGGTGGAATATGGCACCAGTTCCGGCGTATATACCTGGTCGACGCCGCTGGACAGCACCATGCTGACCGGCCACAGCCAACCCATCTCCGGCTTGCAGGAATCGACTACCTATTATTACCGTGTGCGTTCGGCGGACCGGGCCGGTAACATCTCCTACTCGGCGGAGAACAGCTTCAGGACCGCCAACATCACCGTTCTGCAGCCCTTTCCCGCCATGGCCAGGGACACGTATATCGGCAGCTCACGGCCTGCATGGAACCGGGGCGCCGAGACCAGCCTCCAGGTCGGCGACCTGCCGGGCGCCGACTGGGGGACCATGCGGTCCCTGCTGGATTTCGACCTGGGTTTCATACCGGCCGGCGCCACCATCAACAGCGCTACCATGTCACTGTACCAGATGGGTCAGGGGGACAGCAGTACCCCTGACCTGGATGCCCACTATCTGACCGGCGACTGGAGTGAAGGGACCGGCAGCGGATCGGTAACCGGCGACGGGGCCACCTGGGACACCTACGACGGCAGCAACAGCTGGACCAGCCCCGGCGGGGATTTCAACGCCACCGCCGGCGCCAGCGCCGTGGCGCCCGGGGTCACCGGTGTCTGGGTGGACTGGGATCTGGCTGCGCTCACCCGGGACTGGATAGACGGCACTGTTGACAATTTCGGTGTCCTCATCAAACAGGATCCGGAGAGCCCCACCGGCAGTGACGCCAAGGAATTCTACTCCTCCGAATACGTGGTGGACCGTACGTTAAGACCCAAGCTGACCATCGAATGGCTGGGCGACGATGTCACGCCCCCCAACCTGGGCGAGGTCCGGGCTGAGAACATCACTACCACCACAGCCGACATAAAATGGTCCAGTTGCGAAGGGGGAACATCCCAGGTGGAATACGGCACCACCACCAGTTATGGTTCGACCACTACTCTGGACACGGCCATCAGCAACCAGCACGTGGTGTCCCTGTCCGGTCTGACCGCGGGCACCGTCTACCATTACCGGGTCAGAACCATCGACCCATCCGGCAACGAGACCGTTTCCGGTGACTATGTCTTCCAGGCCGCCATCCAGATGGTGATCCAGCCCGGGCCGGCCGACGGTGTGGACGATACCCTGCAGAGCTACCGGCCGGACCTGAACTCGGGCGCGACGACATGGCTGCTGGCGGGGGATTATCCCACTTCCTTCTGGGGGAACATACGCTGCAACCTTCGTTTTGACCTGTCAGCCATACCCACCGGGTCGACGATCAACTCGGCAACGCTGTCGCTCTACCAGGCGGGTCAGGGGGATACCAGCACCCCGACCATGGACGTGCACTATCTTACCCGCGACTGGACGGAGGGCACCGGCTACTGGACCCAGAGCGGTGACGGGGCCACCTGGAATACCTACGACGGCAGCAGCAGCTGGGCCAGCCCCGGCGGGGACTTCAACGCCACCGTCAGCGCCAGCGCCGTGGCACCGGCGGCGACCGCGGTCTGGGTCGATTGGGACCTTGCGGCGTTGACCCAGTCATGGGTGAACGGCACGGTAACCAACAGGGGGATGATCATCAAGAAGGATGTGGAGAACCCGGCGGAGTCTGACGTTAAACTGTTCTATTCATCCGACTTCAGCGCCGATCCGTCCCTCAGGCCCAAGCTGGTGATCGAGTACGTGCCGGCGCCGGGCTCCATAACCGTGACCATCGACGATACCTGGAACCGTGACGGCACCCCGGGTACCAGCTCGGTGGGTTTCGGCAATGTCAGTGAGGGTACGACCTATTACGTAGGGGATGCTTCGTCTCCGGCTTATGCCGCCAGGCTCACGGTCAAGTCCAATGTCACCTGGGGGCTGAAAGTCGCGTCTGACGGGGATCTGTTGCAGTCCAATCCGGCCAATTTCATCGATATCGTGAACCTGGGCTGGAAGCAGAACGCTCAGGCGCCATCGGCCTATCAGCCGTTTGTGAAGACCCCGGCGAGCACGATCGTAGCCGACGGACTGCCCGCGACCGCCGGCGCCTCGTTTCTGTTCGACTACCGTCTGGTCGTGCCGGCGCCGTCTGTCTCCGGCAGTTACACCGCTAACGTGGTCTATACCGCCTATCCGGAATAAAAGACCGGAACGCTCAGCCGTCCATCACCAGGAAGGAGACGGTTGCGGGTTGAGGGCCCCTGATACGGATCACCGGCCCCGAGGCTTCGGCACTGCCATCAGTGGATACAGCCAGGGAACTGGTCACCCGGACGGTCACCCGGGTATGTCCCGCCTCCATGGCGGGCCGGGAGCGAGACGCGGCCAGGGAAGGTGGGGCCACGGTGAAAAACAGCAGGACCGCAGAAGCTGCCAACATCGTCACAGCTACCATAGGAAAGAGATACCAACGCCCGGGGATGATCGCCACTGCCTCCGTAAAACGCTTGAACCGGCAACAATGACGCTATCATTTTAGCTACAGGATGTCAATCAGCGAAGCGCCGCCGGCCCTAGAGCCAGATCAGCAGATCATCGATGATGCCGATCTCCGACAGCAGCCCGATACGTTGGGCTGCGGCCCGAGCCTCATACAGTTCGTAGCGCGCCGCTTCGGTCATGCCCTGCTTCTGGTAGGATCGCGCCAGATCCAGTTTGTTGTTGATCATCTCCCGCACCAGCCTGTGGGTCTCGGCGTCATCCAGATTGATGACCTGGTCATCGCCCATGGAAGGGAACAGCTCGTTGAGGGCGATATAGCTATCGGGTACCACGGGCTCCAGGGGCATGGTCTCCTGATGGGGCGGCTGGGCCTGCTCGTCCGGTTGTGCCGCCGGGGCGCCAACCCGGGGCGGCTCATCCGCGGTGCCGTCGCCGGGCTGTTCACGCTTCGCCGACCGCCAGTACAGTTTGTTGATAATGAAGCCCAGAAGCAGCAGGCCGAGAACAAGTGTGAGGATTATCTTCCAGGGGATCACCCAGAAGGAACTCTGGGACATGAGGATGGTGCCGCTGTCGCCGTAGGTGATCTCGGCTGTGGCCGTGTAGCGCCCCAGCAGGTAGTGACGGTCCCATTTTACAAGGGTGCGGCGCGACGAGTCAGGCAGGACTATCCATTCTTCCACGGGGATCTCTGCGACTGTCTGACCCAGCAGGTTGCGGACGGTCACCTTCCCCGACGGCTTAAGATGGATGTTGCCTTGGTTGTTGAACACCAGGCCGATGTAAACCGGCCCGTACTCCAGGAAGCCCTTGACCTCCGGCGTATCCAATGTTCCCGCTTCGTCTATGGCGCCGGTAACCTTGATCAGGAACAATGTACCCAGCCGCTCGGTTACCTTGATGGCGGTGCCGTTATCATATTGATCAGTGGTCCGCGAGGCGAACAGGGCGGCATAGTGGCCTCCGGGCTCGGCGCCGGGAGGTACGGATACCTCGACAGCCATGGTGAGCGTCTCGCCGTTGTCGAGCACGATACTGCTGACTTCAGGGTGGAGCCACCGGCTGGCGCCTCTGGGGCTCAACTCATCGCCCAGAAAGACCGTAGCCTGTGAGGCATCATGGGAGCCCTCGAAGTCCTCAGCGGAGAACTGGAAAGTGACGGGCTCGCCGGTGCGGTTCACCAATACCACCTCGGCGGTGGCCGTATCGCCCGGATCCAGGTTGAGTTCGATCTTGGTGGGGGAGATGACAATCTGGCCGGTCACCTGGTCGTCGTGTTTTTCCACGGTGTAGGCCCGGGCGCCGGCGGGTATGGTGACGGTAATAAACAGCAACACAATCAAGGCTATGGCTCCGGAGAACAGGCCTCGCCATAACCTTCCCGCGCCCGATGCCCTCTCGTGGCAGCAAGCAGCGTTAACCGGGTTTGTTGTCTGCGAATTCACGTGTTGTTTTTTTATTGCCACTTACTGGGGTGTAGACTTCGCTTTATCAAACGGCTTTCCTGCAAGACAGACTTTGCCAAAGACAGAAGCTCCCGGAAGGGGAGCTTCTGTCTGAAACATGTTGCGTTGATCTGTTGCTATTAAGTTATATATGCAATTACAGCGTAGTGGCTGTGACTGTCAGGTTGGCGGCGTAGGAACCGCTGGCCTGCAGGTGGCTGGCGCCTACTTCGGCCTTGAAGTAGATGGTGGTGTCCTCACCGCTGGTCTCATTGCTGTCGTTGGCGACCTCGATGGCGGTTCCGCCGCTGAAGCCGCGGTACTTGCCGGAGCCGGTGCTGGGGGTTCCCCACAGCGAGGAGGACGTGGCCGTGCCCTCGGCGCTGAAACCAAATGCGGAGTCGGCTGACGCCACCGACCAGGGAATGGGAGTGCCGCCGTCGACCAGGTCGGCGAAGGAGTCGCCGCCCTTGGTCATGGCCGGCGTCCCGGAGGCGGAGACCTCCAGCTTGTAGCCGGCGTCGTTATTGGTGGCTACGGTCCAGGTGGCGCTGTTTTCCGCCGAGCCGCCGGTACCGGCGATGTTCGCCAGTGCTACATCGCCCGGGTTGCTGAGGGAGATATAGTCATCCACCGTCAGGGTAACCGCTACGGGGTCTGATGCCGACGAGGCCCCGTATACCGCTGAAGTAAGGGCCATGACCAGGATTAGAGTAGTGCCTGCTGCCAGAAGAGCAATTTTCGTTGAACGTTTCACCTATGTGCACCCCTTTCTGTCTCGCGCTTTAACAACCAAGAATTACCAAGATTCATCCCCTGTCCCACTGGTGCCGGCAATAAAAAAGTTCAATCGCCTGGCGATGCCAAAGCAATTGAACTTGCGTATCACTCCACCAGGGCCTCAATACTGAAAAGCCCAGTCCAGCGAGCTTCGTTCAAAAAGCTTCGGCGGCTGGGCTGTCTCCCAACCGGAGACCCCTGGCTTTGCGTCCCCGCCTCACGACGGGTTTGCCTTTGTCGAGTGTGGTACGACTTTCTTCAAGCCCGCTATCGGCAGAACCTAATAAAACCTTTAGGGCCTTATTAGTTCCTTTAGAGTAATATGATAAAGTCATTGATAACGATGTATCCAGAACTTCTTTCCATAGGACCTTTCACCATTCATACCTTCGGGCTGATGATGGCGCTCGGGTTCCTGGCCGCCGGGATCGCCGCCTATTACGGCTTCAGGCGCAAGGGGCTGGATACGGAGAACCTCTTCTGGCTGGTTATCGCCACAGCTGTAGGAGGGGTGCTGGGCAGCAAGATACACTACCTGTTGCTGAATCTGAGCGAGCTGGGAGACACCCCGCTCAGGAGTGCCTTCAGCGGGGCCGGCCTGGTATGGTACGGCGGCATGGTGGGCGGCCTGGTGACGGCGCTCATGGTCATGACCTTCCTGAAGCTGCCCTGGGGCAAGGTGCTGGACGCGGCGGCGCCGGCCATAGCGCTGGGCTACGCTTTCGGCCGCATGGGCTGTTTTCTAAATGGTGACGATTACGGCATAACCTCGACGCTACCGTGGGCGATGGGTTTCCCCCGGGGCTCACCACCGACGCCGCCGGGGATCACGGTGCAGCCGACCCAGCTGTACGAGGTGGGCGCCGCCATTCTCATCTTCTTCGTACTGCTCTTCCTCTGGCCCCGGCTAAAGCGGGACTGGGAGCTTTTCTGTGCTTATCTGGTAATGGCGGGGACGGAACGGTTCCTGGTGGAGTTCGTGCGTTTCCAGCGCGACGGCCAGACACAGCAGCGGCTCCTGGCGCTGGCGACGGCTATAGCGGCGGCTGTTGCCCTGGTCTGGATCCACACCCGTCCAGAGCGACGTTGATAACCCCTGAAAGCGTGTGCTATATTGAACAAACCCCCTGGTAATGATTCACAAACTTGTTTCTGTATTTTGAACTATTCCACTGTACCGGGAGACAGACCGTCATCTATCTCCCGCTCATATCTCCCGGCCGGCCGGCCTGACCAAAAGGCGGGAACCCCGAGTTGCAGATAACCGAGGTATCATTAATCGCATTCGTGTGGGCCTTCATCGCCGGTCTGGCGTCATTCCTGTCTCCCTGCGTCCTGCCCCTGCTTCCCGGCTACCTGTCATTCATTTCCGGAGTGGGCATCGATGAACTGGGCACCAAGACCAGGAAGGTCGCCATTGCCAGCCTGGCTTTCGTCGCCGGTTTCACCGTCTTCTTCGCGCTGCAGGGGGCGGCCGCCGGTCTGGCCGGCAGCGCGCTGGGCGACTTTATCAACTTCTTCACCAGCAGCACAGGTGAGGGGAAGCATTTCCTGGAGGTTCTTGCCGGGACCCTGTTGACCGGCTTCGGCGCCTATATGGTGGGAGAGGCTCTCAGGTACCGGGAGAGAAAGGCCAAGTATCTGTCACTGCTGCTGCTCGGCCTGTTTCTTTTCCTGGCATTCGCCTATGCCGTCAGGGATACCAGCACCAACACCGCGCAGGATGCGATCGTCTATCTGCTGGTCGGCCTGACCGTCCTGGCGGTATTCGCCGTCGGCCTGTTTCCCCTGGATTTCCTGGAAAAGGAAAGGCGCTTCCGGCTGTTGAAGAAACCTGCGAGCCTGGTCGGTGTGATCCTGGCGGGGATGGTATTCTCCCTGGGGATCGGACCGTGCACCGGCCCCCTGCTGGGCTCGGTGATCATGCTCGCCATAGGGACACAGAGCCCCGCCGCCGGCGCCAGCCTGATGTTCGTCTATGGCCTGGGTATGGGCGCACCCTTCGTCCTCGCCGGATTCCTGTTCACCAGGATGGTCGGTACCTTCGATTCCATCAAGCGGCATTTCGGCGCCATCAAGATCGGCTCCGGCATACTGCTCATACTGTTCGGATTGATGCTCGCCACCGGAGAGATGGAGATCATGACCCAGTGGCTACAGAAGTGGATGCCGGCTATCAATGTATGATGTGCGGCCGCAGGGCTTTCCGTTTGCCGGCGTGTTGTCGATTGCGGCTCGCAGATGCTAATATCTTATTACCTTGAACCACTTTTTTCTGTATGGAGCCCACCTTGAATGCGTCGCCGACGCCAGGACACACAGCCCTGTCTGAAGCGGCGTCTTTTGAAACCGCATGAGTAAATGATGTGTAAACAATGAGCGAAGAACAAGACAAGAATGCAGGTCACGCAGTGCCGGTAGAGCCGGAAGAGGCGTGGCAGGCACGGGATATCATCATCGCCCTGATCGCTTTCGCCGTCATTATCGCTGTGGCGGTGGGCGGTTTCTTCATCTACCAGGCTGAGAAGACGCCGCCGCTGATGGAGGGCGACATGGCCCCGGACTTTACCCTGCAGACCCTGGACGGCGGACAGATATCACTTTCCGACCTGCGCGGCAAGGTGGTGCTGGTGAATATATGGGCCACATGGTGTAACCCCTGCCGGGAGGAGATGCCCTACATGGAGAGACAGTACCAGAATCTCAAGGACCAGCCGTTCGAGATCCTGGCCGTAAGCCAGGACCGGCTGGGTGAGACCGAGGTGGAGCCGTTCGTAAAGGAGTACGGGCTGACCTTCCCGATCCTGCTGGATCCCGACAAGAATGTGGGTGGCCTCTTCCAGTCGAGCAAGTTCCCCGAGAGTTTCATTATCGACAAGGACGGTGTTATCGTCGAGCGGGTCGTCGGCCAGCTGGGACCATCCAATTTCCAGCTGATACAGCACCTGGTGGATAACTGATGAAGGATTACTGGAAATGGTTGCTGATGATACCGGTCATCGCCGGGGCGGTCATCGCCGGCTACCTGATCACCGGGTGGTTGAGCCAGGGCGACAGCAGCAGTACGGACGATACCGGCGGACAGAATCAGGCGATCCAGCTGGAGATAACCGACAAGCAGCAGGTCATCGATCAGACACAAGCGCTGGTCGACAGCGACGCCGGCGATGCGCTGGCATTGGAGAACCTGGGCAATGCCTACCTGGAACTAGGCATGTTGCAGTCGGAGGGCGGCGATGTCAACGGCTCCTTCCGCAGCTATAAGGCGGCGGCGGACGCATACCAGAGATACTTGCAACTGAAGCCGGATGACGCGGATGTCCGCATCGATCTCGGCTATACCTATTACAACCTGCTGATGTTCGAAGTAGCGGAGCGTGAACTGAAGGCGGTCACCATCGCTTCACCATCCAACCAGCGGGGCTGGCATGTGTACGGAGTAGTATTGAGCCGTCTGGAGAAGACCGATGAGGCGGTAGCCGCCTGGCAGCATTCATACGACCTCGATCCCAACTCGACCATCGGCCAGGAATCCAAGCAGTTCATGGAACAGGCTGGTTCGGGAGTACTGCAGGCGCCGTAGCGCAATCCCCGCTGGGCGTCGTGGTTGGATCAGGCGCTCTCGCGCAGGTGCTGCGTCTCCTGCAGTTCCTTCAGACGCGAGAGGGTGTTGGCCTCTATCTGACGGATCCGCTCACGGGTGACACCGAACCTGCGCCCGATCTGTTCCAGGGTGCGGGGGTGCTCGCCGTTGAGCCCGTAACGAAGCTCCAGGATCTTGCGCTCGCGGTGAGGCAGCGATTCCAGGACCTTGTTGAGGTCATCCTTCTTTATCTCCGAGACAGCGGCTTCCATGGGCTTGGGGGTGCCTTCGTCCTCCAGGAAATCTCCCAGTTCCGCCTCCTCTTCGTCGCCGACCGGCTTTTCCAGGCTCACCGGGCTCTGGGAGATCTTGATCAGGTGCTGGACCTTGTCCAGTGACGTGTCCATCACCTTGGCGATCTCCTCGGGCGTCGGTTCCCGTCCCAGGTCCTGAATCAGCTGGCGCTTGGCCCTGACCAGATGGTTCAGCTTCTCCACCATATGGACCGGGATGCGGATGGTGCGCGCCTGGTCGGCGATGGCGCGGGTCACCGCCTGGCGTATCCACCAGGTGGCGTAAGTTGAGAATTTATAGCCACGACGGTAATCGAACTTCTCCACAGCGCGGATGAGGCCGAGGTTTCCTTCCTGAATCAGATCGAGGAATGAGAGCCCCCGCCCGAGATAGCGCTTGGCTATGCTGACGACGAGGCGCAGGTTGGCTTCCACCAGCCGGCTTTTAGCCTCCATGTCGCCGCGTTCCATACGTTTGGCCAGCGATACTTCCTGGGCGGCCGAAAGAAGGGGGATACGGCCGATGTCCCTGAGATACATGCGCAGGGAGTCATCAGTGGCCGTCGGCCGGTCGGCCGGGGTTTCCTTGACCGCCTCCGCGGGCTCCTTGCCGGCATCGCCACCGTCAGGGCTTTCGATGATATCGATGCCGTCATCGGCGATGCGCGAGTAGACATCCTCTATCTGCTCTGTAGACAGATCTGCTTCCTGCAGAGCGTCGGCGATGTCGTCCAGGGTGAGAAACCCTTTCTCGTGCCCCTGTGTTATCAGGTTTTGAGTCAATTCAATAGGAAGTTCAGTCATCGTTGTCACTTGCTCTATCTTTCTATTCGGTATTGCCTTTTCCTTTTTTTGCCCGTTACCGGAAAATGCCAAGCGGCTATTTTAGCACAGTCAAGCCTTGACTGCTTCCCATGCAGACATTACCGATCCCAATTGTTATCGGCCATGATGGGGAAAACAGGTACCGTGATGTGCCGCCGGGGAAAAGGATCCTTATTTTTTATCCCACGGATGGGGGTTATTTAAACTTGCGACTCTCCCACCGGTCCGGCACTGGGAGGGGTTTACTGGAAAACCCCGGTTTGTCGTGACAGAGTATGCAGTGATGAGTAAAATGAAGAAGAAGCTGCTTCTGGGCGCGCTGGCGCTGGCGGGGTTCAGCCTGATAATGCTGGCGACGCACTGGTATGGCGCCGGGCTGTCGCCGGATTCGGTGGGGTACATAGGCACCGCCAGGAATATCGCCAGTGGCGCCGGGGTGATGAGTTATAATGGTTTGCCGCTGGTAGTGCAGCCGCCGCTTTATCCCCTGCTGTTGGCGGTTACCAATGTCTTTCTGGGAATCGATCCACTGACAGCGGCCCCGATTATCAACGCCTGCCTGTTCGGGCTGGTCATATACATGTCCGGGTTGCTGCTCTTCGAATACCTGAAGCCGTCCCTGTTCCTGGCGTTCCTGGGCACGGCCTTTTTGCTGGTTTCGGTAGCGCTGGTCGAAGTCTCCCTGATGGCATGGTCGGAGCTTCTGTTCATCTGTTTTATTCTCCTGTATCTGATCAACTTCCGGTCATATCAGGAAGAAGGTGAAACCCGCTCCATAGTGCTCCTGTCGGTGTCGGTGGCGTTGGCCTGCATGACAAGATACATCGGCGCCGTCCTCGTTCCGGCAGGGGTTGTCAGCATCCTGCTGTTCAGCCCCAAGGATATGAAGACAAGGATCCGGCACCTTGCCCTGTTTCTGCCTATCTCCATCCTGCCGCTGGGAATCTGGGCGATGAGGAACTATCATGTTGCCGGCGTCACCTTCGGCTCACGGACCTCATCGGTCTACTCGTTATCGCAGAACCTGATGCTCACCCTGAAAACCCTTCTCCACTGGTTTGTTCCGGAAACGGTCACCGGGAACGATGCCATGGTGGTGCTGGCAGGCCTGGCGGTCAGCTTCCTGGCCGGAGCAGCCCTTTGGGCCAACAGGTCGAAGATGAGAGCCACGCTACAGGATATAGGCCCGATTCTCCTGCTGGTAGCCGGCTATACCGGTTTCCTGGCCGGATATTCATCGATTATCGGCTTCGATGAGATCGGCAACCGGTTGCTGTCCCCGGTTGCTGTCCCCGTACTTCTGCTGCTGCTGTTACTGGTGGGCCGGGCCTCGGTTATACTGGGCCGGCGTTTTCCGCAGAGGCTGGTCGATCTTTCCCTGGCAGCCGTGATTATTATCTTCATGGTCTATCCGGCGACAGCGACATTATCGCTGGTGGAGAAACATATCAGCGAAGGGGGATGGGGTTATAACGGTAAATACTGGAAAGGCAGCGACACTGTTCAGTACCTTGTCGATCATCCGGGTCCGGGGTCCGGGTGTACCTATTACACGAACGGACCGGATGTCGCCTACATCCTGGCCGGTCTTCACGCCAGGATGGCCCCGCTGAAATCAAACGTCAACTCCCCGGATGCGCTCAACGACCTTTCACAGCTCAGGGGCAGATGGCCGGAAGAGGGCGAGGCATGCCTGGTCTGGTTCGACAAGATAAAGGGCGACTATTTATTTACTGTCGACGACCTGCGGCGAGCCGCCCATATCGAGCAGACGGTCTGGCTGGATGACGGGGGTATCTACACTCTGGAAAGAGCCGGTGGGGATCCGGGCCGGTGATGAGCCGCAGACCTGACGGAAGGATCACGCCGGTTTCAATAGCGGTAGCTGGCGGCGCAGCCATCCTCGGCCGAAGCGGAAACCGACGCCCGGAAGCTGTTGGCGCCCGGCGGAATGCTGTATCTGACCGTGAATGACCGTAAGCCGCCCGGCGGGATATGGCCCAGCAGCAGGGGCGGCGAAGTGACGCAGATGACGCCGTTGGTCGCCGGCAGGTCTTCCACCTGTACGTTGTAGGATGTCGTGGAACCGGTGTTGGTCATGTCGAAATCCACGCTCAGTTCATTGGACTGGTAGTCGGTGAAGCTGGCCCAGTAAACGGAGGTATTGCTCAATGACAGCGCGGGCCTGGCGTTCTCACAGGCGTTGCCGCCGTCATTGGCCATGGCGGCGCTGAAGTCGTCAATGGTCATGGTCCCGGCCTGGAGGAGCGCCGGCCCGAAACTCCAGTAATCTGCGCCCGCTGGCATCGGCGGGGTACGCCAGTTCAGTTCCGTCCAGGAGCCGGAAGCGGCCGCCTGGGGGCTTTCACTCCAGTAGTGCCAGCCACCGGCATCATGGTAAAAAGCGATGAGCAGGATGGGCACGTCGGACCGGTACCAGACCGAGGTCTCATAACTCTCGCCCGGAACGGCGAAAATGTTCCAGCTGCTCAGGTCCTGGGTCGTAATCAGCTTACGGTCGCCGCTGCTCAGGGAGGCAATGGTCAGCCGCTCGGCGTAAGTGCCGGAATGGGCGCCGGAATTAACGCGGGAATAGCTATATATATTGGCGCCATAGCCGCTGAGAAGGAATCCGTCAGGTATGTCATCGACGTTCGCATCCAGTTCCAGGGAAGGGTTCAACACCAGGTTCGGCCCGGCGGGGACGGGCGGCGGCGGTGGTGGGAACGACATCTGCATGACCTCACCGACCGTCTTGATCGTCGTACCCGAACCGGAACGTCCGCTCAACCACTGGACGAACTGATCGAGGTCGTCGTAAGAGGTGGAGTACAAGCCGCCGCAGTCGCTGGCGTCACCGGGTACGGGCGCCGTGCCGGGTGCGGAGCATACTGAATGGAAGGGGATCACCAGCCAGCCACCAGTTGCCTCCGCCTGGATGACCATGGATTTGAGGTCATCCAGGGTCGTCGAGTTTTTGGGGCCGTCACCGGCGGTGCGTATGGAAAAAGCATCCTGTGGCGGCAGGCTCTCGGCAACATCGCAGCCGGGACATTGCAGGCCGCCGACGATGCGGGCGCTGGAATAATCCGCCGACACGCTGTAGCCGCGCTCCTTGCAGCTGCTTACGATCGCTTCCACAGCCGGGTTGGTGGCGCCGAAGGGGTAAGCAAACGACACCGCGGGGAAGCCCCAGCTTTGCAACTGCTGCTGGTCGCCGCAGATATCTTCAGCCGCCGCGCTCTCCGGGAGTTGCGTCAGGTCGGGGTGCGTGCGGGTGTGCCCGCCTATTTCATTCCCCGCCGCCGCCAGACCGTAGGCCTGGTCCAGCGACATGTAATACGGGTCGCTGCCCAGGTCGCCGGAGATGATGTAGAAGGTGCCCTGGACGCCATAAGCCTCCAGTATGGGTCCGGCGTTGACCTGGCTGGCCCGGCCGTCATCGAAGGTTAGCGAGACATAGGTCTGGGCCGCGAAGGCCGTATGGGCGGAAAACAGAAAAACAGATACCGCAATCGAAAAGAAAAGACGGTATTTAAACCCGGAGCCCCTCTCTGTCACCATATCTGTCAACAAGCGCATCAGCTTCCGGCCGGTGGCTGTTTCCTGTTGCCTGTCCATTTGCTTACCGCTTCACTTTATTGTTTGTCATCCTCGTACTCAGTGTCCCCGCATGTTTTCTATTCAGAACGGCCGGGCCCGGCAGGCGAACCCTGCTGAACCGGGAAACGGCTCTTGCAAGGGGTATGCCGGGATATACCCCGCGGGCTCGGAACGTTTACAGTCATTACGGCCGGTTCTCCCCCGGTTTCCTTATCAGGGATACCAGCGCCCCAACAACAAACAGCCCGGTGGCCACGGTGACTATGATCCATAGCGGATAGTTGAACGCAAGGCCTGTTACAGGCAGCGAGGCGGTACTCAATGTAGATCCTGTTCCGTAATTCATTATCTATCACCCCCTCTCTCGGCTTGATATTGCATTGCCCACCAGTCTTTCTGACGGCCGGTGATGTTGGCCATCACGGCTTTCCACCAGCCGGCAACGAACCACCCCATGCGTAGCCACGAGAAGAGCTCGACCGGTAAGACCGTTAAAACGATTACCAGGTCCCACCGGTCTCGATGGGGGATCCGAAGGGCGTGCTTGAATTCATTGGCGGTGATGATCACCGGTATGAGAATCCAGATCCACCACAGATTGAAAGTGAGATGTCCGGCAGCGATGGCGGTAGCCATCAGATACAACCAAAGGATCCTGATAACGACGACGAGCATTCCCTGGATCTGGGAGTACCATTGAAGCAGGGATACCTTGTTGATGCCTACCTTGAACAGCTCCGATACGGTGCCGACCTGCCATTTCATGCGCTGGCCCCACAGCGACCGGATGGTTTTCATCGAATCGGTGTAAGCACGCACGGTGGGGGAGATGCAGCAGCGGCATCCGAAGCTGTGTATTTTGTAAGTCAGCTCGAAGTCTTCCACCAGCGAGGCGTAGGTCCAGGGGCCGGAACGCCCGTCCTGCAGCGCCGCCACCCGATCCATAACGGATTTTCTGAGGGCGCTGGCGGCGCCGCCCAGCACGGAGGTCCATCCCCGGCGCAATCCCATGTCGATGCCGCGAGCATACTCGTTTCGCTGCAGCCTGCTGAGGATGTCTGTGCCGCGTATGGTGAATCTGGCCACGGAACCGCCCAGATCAGGATCGGCTTCAAACTCCCGCTCCCAGTTCTCGATTGCTGTCGGTGAGAGGATGGTGTCGGCATCGACCGTGATGATGAGATCGGCATCGTCGCAGAATTTCGAGTAGGCCAGGTTGAGCGCGCCCGATTTCCGGTGGGTGTTGTCGACGGTTCGGAGTAAACGGAAATTCGGATGATAGGTGAAGATGCTGGCCACGTCTTCCGTATCGTCCGTGCAGTTATCGCAAATCACGACGACCAGGTCCGGTAACCGGCTTTGCGACAATAAAGACGAGACGGTGGCCTCGACTGATTCTTCCTCGTTATGGGCAGGCACTAAAACCACGATATTCATGCCTGCAATATCTCTGTTGTTGCTGGGGCAATCAGACATTTTTTTAATTCTCTATAGCTGATCTACATTTCCGGCGGGACTATAAACCTGCTTAATCCCGGCCAACATCTTACGGCCCAGGCTCCGCTCAGGCCAGCCATGCCCCCGCTTTTCCCGCCTTCAATAAGTGCAACAGTGCCCCAAAACAAAGTAATAGTCTCATAAATGTACGATTATTTCAATACGGAACTCACCTGATTGCCGCCTATCCGGCCGGATGCCGCTTCCACCGTGCCGCCGTTTCCGAAAAACGGGGCTATAACCGCTCAAACCGTCGATGTCTGTGCGGTTAATATTCTCAAGATCATTTCCGATATAGCTTACAGACACGGGTTTGGGTATTGGGAGAAGCCGGGCCCCTGTGAAAAAGGCAAAACCCCGGAAACGGGGCGGCGCAAAGCCAAAGGTCTAAGGTCCACCGGGGCTATGACAGCTTGGCTGCCGACCAGGAGACTTGACTTCAATGAGTTCGCTCCGATCTTTAATCACAATCGCTTTTCTGCCGCTGCTTCTCGCGGGCGTGTTAATGGTAAGTAACGACAGCGCTGATGCTGCTACCGCTCCGGGCTTCAAGCTGGGGGTATTCCTTGAGAATCCGGGAGACCTGGGGAGCTTCGAGAACGATACCGGTCGCGCCGTCGACATCTTTCATTCTTTCTACGCTATTGGTGACGACTTCAACGCGGGCGCTTTACGTTCTATCTCCCAGCAGGGAAAGATCATAATGGTGACCTGGGAGCCATGGGACCCCGGCGCCGCCGACCTGATCAACCAGCCCGACTATCAGCTGCGGAATATAACCAGCGGCAACTTCGACGGCGACATCCACCGTTGGGCGCGTCAACTGAGAGACTTCGGCTATCCGGTCCGTTTCCGGCCGATGCCCGAGATGAATGGTGACTGGACCGTCTGGTCGGGCACGGCCAACGGCAACCAGCCTTCGGACTTCATCCCGGCCTGGCGTCATATTCACGACATCTTCGTCCAGGAGGGCGCCGCGAACGTGGAGTTCGTCTGGTCACCGAATGCCAATAGCGACGCTGCGGGCGCCGCCGGTACCTTCAGCACATATTATCCCGGTGATGCCTATATCGATTATCTGGGCCTGGACGGATACAACTGGGGCACGACGCAAAACACGCCGGAATGGACCTCTGTATGGCGGGATTTCGCTGCCATCTTCGGACCCAGCTACGATGAGTTCACCGCGCGTAGCGGCAAACCGGTCATGGTGTGCGAGACCGCGTCAGCCGAGCTGGGTGGCAGCAAACCCGGCTGGATAACCGACACGTTTGCCAGCCTTCCGGTCAGGTTCCCCAGGATCGAGAGCCTGGTCTGGTTCGATACCAACAAGGAAACTGACTGGCGAGTCAATAGCTCTCCGGGGAGCCTCGAGGCCTTCCGTAACGCCGCCAAGGCTCCGGATGTCACCGCGCCGACCGTTTCCATCGACTCGCCGCTCCCGGGAGCCAGCCTGTCGGATACGGTGACCGTTGTCACAGCCGCCTCGGACAATGATGCGGTCTCCAGGGTGGAGCTCTATGTCGGCGATAACCTGGCGGGCGTCAGAACCGCCGCGCCTTATGACTTTGACCTGGCGACCGGGGGTTTTGCCAGCGGCCCCCACGTCCTGAGGGCGGTTGCATACGATGCCGCCGGCAATGCCGGTACTGCGGAGATCGGAGTAGTGATAGACAATAACTTTGGTATCGCCGCAACAAATATATACTGGTCATCCTATGCGGATTACCAGTCGGGGGAGTTGTCGGTTGATTACAGGATCACCAGCCAGGAAGTTTTCATCCAGGAGCTCACTATCGTCGGCTCCATAGAGAGCGGTGGCGCGGCTATGACGACGCCACTGCCGCTGGCGACGGGGATCGTTGACCCCGGCAGCCAGGGAAGCTCCTTCACCCTCAAATACAGGATTCCCCAGGGAGTAGATTCGTTCCGCTCCACGCTCTTCGCCACCGCCATGGCCGGCAGCGGTGAGACATACCTGATCCCGGCTCCATACCCCGGCGGTTGATAGGCCGCTGTCCACGGTTTCCCTCCGCCCGGAGGCATCTTCTTGACAGGCGTACGAACGTACGCCTATACTGTTCCTGTCATGGAGACGCCCAGACATTTCGACAAGATAAGGGATTTCTACCGTGCCCACCGGCGCATGCCCAGCCATAGCGAGATAGCCAGGGCGGCGGGGCTCAGTTCCAAGGGCAGTACTCACAAGCTGGTGAACCGCCTGGTGGAGCTGGGGCTGGTGGAGCGGGACGAGACCGGCCGGCTGTTGCCGGGCAGGCGCTTCCACAGTGTCACCCTGCTGGGAGCGGTGAGCGCCGGCTGGCCTTCACCGGCGGAGGAGGAGCTGCTGGACACCATGACCCTGGACGAGTTCCTGGTGGAACGACCGGGGGCCACCTTCATGCTCAAGGTGCAGGGAGATTCCATGATCGATGCCGGCATCATGCCGGGGGACATGGTCCTGGTGGAGCGGGGCGTGCGGGAGAAGGACGGTGACATCATCATCGCCGAGGTGGACGGCGAGTGGACCATGAAGTATTTTCGCCAGCGGGGCGGCAAGGTGTATCTGGAGGCCGCCAATCGCAGGTACAAGCCGATCTACCCGGAGAAGGAGCTCAGGGCGGCGGCGGTAGTGAAGGCGGTGATCCGGAAATACTGAGACCGCTCCGGTGGTCCCGACGAAACCGGTTTATCGTGGGAAACGACAGGGTAATCGCCATCGGCTCCTATCCGCGAGCCATCATCCATATCGACGCTGACGCCTTTTTCGCCGCCGTGGAGCAGTCGCGCAACCCGGAACTCAAGGGGCGGCCGGTCATTACCGGCAAGGAGCGCAATATCGTGGCGTCCATGAGCTATGAGGCCAAGGCCCGCGGCGTGGAGCGTGCCATGCGCCTCTCCGAGGTGAGGCGCCTGTGTCCCGACGCGGTGTTCCTGCCCTCGGACTACGAGACCTACAGCCTGCTCTCCCGGCGTTTTTTCAGCATCGTGCGCAAGTACACGCCGGAGGTGGAGGAATACGGCATCGACGAGTGTTTCGCCGACATCACCGGCATGCGCCGGCCGTTGCGTATGGGCTATCCGGGTATCGCCCGGGCCATGAAGGAGGAGTTGGAACGCTGTTTCGGCTTCACCTTCTCCGTGGGGCTGGCCCCCAACAAGACCATCGCCAAGATAGCCTCCAAGTGGAAGAAGCCGTCGGGGCTGACGGCGGTCCCCGGCCGGGACATCGCCCGCTACCTGGAGCGGTTGCCGGTGGACAGGGTATGGGGGATAGGACCCCAGACCACCGCCTTCCTGGGCAAGCAGGGGGTAAGCACGGCGCTGCAGTTCGCCCTCAAGGACGAGGTGTGGGTGAAGGAACGGTTCAGCAAACCCTTTCAGGAAACCTGGCGGGAGCTCAACGGTGAGGCTGTCATCGGCCTGGAGACGGAGGAAAAAGAGACCTACGGCTCCATCCGGAAGATGAAGACCTTCACGCCGCCGTCGGGAGACCGGGAGTTCGTCTTCGCCCAGCTTTCCAAGAACGTGGAGAACGCCACCATGAAGGCGCGGCGCTATCATCTGGCGGCGGGCCGGGCCGTATGTTTCCTGAAGACCCGGGACTTTCGCGGTGCGGGCGCCGAGGTCCGCTTCTCGCGTCCCACCGCCTTTCCCCACCAGGTGCTGGCCGCCCTGGAGCCGGCCTTCGAGCGGCTGTTCAACCCGGGGAAGCTCTACCGCTCCACGGGGGTGGTGCTGTTCAAGCTGGAGGATGATGTCATCCTCCAGCCGGACCTGTTCGGGATGACGGCGCAGATAGAGAAGGTGGGGCGGGTCTACGCGGCGGTGGATGGGGTGCGTCTCAAGTACGGCAAGCATACGCTTTTCCTGGGCTCCAGTTTCGCCGCCCACAGGTTCGGGCAGCACCTGGGAGAGCGCGGCGACGCGCCGGCGCGCAAGGGGGATCTGTTCAGGGGAGAGACCGCCCGCAAGCGTGTGGGCATCCCCATGTTCACGGGAAAAGTTAAGTAGGGACAGGCAGGTATCTGGTACGCCCGACAGGAATCGAACCTGTAACCTTGGGATTAAGAGTCCCCTGCTCTGCCAATTGAGCTACGGGCGCATCTATGTTGAATACAGGCCGGACGGTTCACCGCGGGCCGGTCCGACCGTTGGCCGCACGCCTGACCGGTGGAATAGTGTAGCACAGTGCCGCGGCGGGATGAAGCCGGCGACAGCGGCAAGGCGGAACGGTCGCAGTCAGATGGCGTATCTGAGCACCAGGGCTACGAACACGACATACCAGACCCCTCCCAGCAACAGCATCCACCAGGAGATGGTCTTCCTCAACCTGATCCAGAACAGCATCAGCGATGCCGAACCCAGGGCGAACACGGCGCTGAGGATGGAGACTTTACCCAACTTCCAATCGGTCAGCAGCAGGCCGATGGTGACCGGGAAGGTGCTCTGGAAGACCATGGCGCCGGTGATGTTGCCCAGGGCCAGCGTATCCTTGCGGCTGCGTATCCACAGGACGCTGTTGAATTTCTCCGGCAGCTCGGTGGCGATGGGGGTTATCAGCATCGATATCACCAGCGCCGACACTCCCAGGTATACGGCCAGTTCGTTGACGGCGCCGACGAAGAGGTAGGCGCCGCCGATGATGGCGCTCAGGGAGATGAATACCTGCAGCAGGATCCAGCGCAGCCGCGGCAGGCTGGGTGGATGGGAGCTGGCGAGATACAGCGGCCGGGTATGGCCCTCCAGGTCGCCTTCAGATTTGAGGGTGATATAGACATAAATCCCGTAACCGATGAACAGACCGGCGGCGATGACCCATCTGAGCGCGTAGTTGTGCAGCACCCCGGCGGCCACCGCGATGGCATAAAACGGGATGAAGAACAGCAGATCCCGGCCGATGATGTTGGCGTTGACCCGGGGGTCCAGCTCCCGCCCGCGGGTGAAATGGAAGATTACCAGGGCGGCGCCGGTTACGAACATGGCCAGGGTGGACAGCATGAAGGGGGCGCCGAGGATGGCGCCGATGCCGATGTCCTCGGAGTGCTTTCCGGTGGAGAAGACGATGGCCACGAAGGGGATAAGGGTCTCCGGCAGGGCAGTGCCCACGGCGGCCAGGACGCTGCCCACAGCGCCTTCTCCCAGGCCGTACTTCTTGCCGAACCACTCGACGCCGTTGGTGAAACCCTCGCATCCGCCCAGGATGACGATCAGGCTGATTAACAGAAGAAAACCGGTCATGCTAGTAGGCAAAGCTGCGGAAGACCAGTCCGGTGAGGGGCTTGGGGAAGAAATAAGTGGACTTCTGCGGCATCTTATCACCCGCCTGGGCGACGCTCCTGATCTCCGCCATGGTCGTCGGCCTGACGAAGAAAGCGATATCGAAACCGCCCCGGTCGATCTCCGACAGCGCCTGGTCGGTACGCTCGACGTAACGGACCCCGGCGCCGGCGTTGTTCCCTCCCGGGGTCATGCCGAGCGTCTCCGCGAACACCAGGCGATCCAGGACAGCCACATCCAGTGAGCGCCATGCGGGCGAACGGTCGCTGTCATCCGGACTTATCAGGGGCCGGGGGCGACGGGCCGTCAGTAAATAGCAGCTGTCGCCGGCGGCGATATATATGCCGAAGGCGTTGCGGTCCGCGGGGGCGGCTTCCAGGCTGGATATCAGGGAGGCGGCGCCATCGCCGCCGCTGCCGGGCACGGCCGTAATATGGAAATCGCCCGCCAGCTTCCTTTTCCATTGCGCCAGCGTCTCCCTTGCCAGCCCGAAGACGAAGCGGTGCACCGGCAGGATGGGCTGACTTTCATCGTCCAGGCTGGACAGGTACATCATCAGGTAATCATGGGGAAGGCCCTGGGCGTCGCCGGCGGCGTGGCGCGCCTGACTGTAAGCCAGGGCGGTCTCGTAGCGATGGTGGCCGTCGGCGATGAACAGGTTGCGTTCAGACAGGGCCGCGCTCAGGGACGAGGTGATAGCCGGGTCGTCGATAACCCAGAGCATCTGGCGCGTCCCGGCCTCATCGGTGAAATCGATGTCGGGGTCACGGGACGCGGTGGCTTCCTTAAGCAGCGAGTCGACTTTCAGGTCGGCGTCGGGATAGAGGCTGTAGACGGGGCTGAGATTGGCGCCGGTAGCTTCCAGCAGTTTGAGGCGGTCCTCCTTGGGGCCGGAGTGGGTGCGCTCATGGGGGAGGACTATCCCCCGGGAAAAATCCACCAGGCGTACGGCGCCGATGAAACCGTCGCGTACAGCCCGGCCGCCGCCGGGGATACTGTATTCCTCGCGACAGAAGTAAAAAGCGGGGGACGGCTCCGGAACCAGTATCCTGTCCTGAAGCCAGCGGTCGAGGTTGGCCGCGGCGCGCGCGTAGCGGTTGTTGTCGCCGTCATCATCGGGCAGCTCCAGCCCGTATTCCAGATGGATGGCGTTACGGGTGTGCTTGTCGTGGAAGTGCTTCTGACGCTCAGGGCTGATGATATCGTAGGGAGGGGATACAACCCGGGAGAGGTCGGCTATCGCATCCCGGTTATACCGCAGGCCGCGGAAAGGTATCACTTCAGCCAATTTTACCACTCGTTCAGGTGTAAGCATCTCTGTCTTATCGGTTTGGGGCCGGTCACCCCGGGGGCTGGAACCATAGGTAGCGGCGCTCCTTGTTTGCGTTCCGTCTTGTTGCTAGAGTTCATAGAGGTCAATATCGGGAGTCTGCCATGAAAATCCTAATAATCCAACCTTATCATAAGTCCAATGTTAAGACCCGCGGACGTATCTATATGAGTCAGTTAACGCTGCCGCTGATGGCGGCGCTGACCCCGTCGAAGCACCAGGTGAGCGTGATCGACGAGAATGTGGAGCCTCTGGACTTCAACGTGGACGCGGATCTGATATCCATTACGGCACTGACGCCGACGGCGCCGCGGGCTTACGAGATCGCCGACGAGTTCCGCCGCCGCGGCAAGAAGGTGGTGCTCGGTGGCGTGCATCCGTCGCTGATGGCCGAGGAGGCCGCCGCGCACGCCGATGCCGTGGTCGTGGGCGAGTCCGAGGACAGCTGGCCGCAGCTGCTGGCCGACCTGGAGGACGGCGGTATGCAATCGCGTTACCTGGCGGAGGTCAAGCCGGACCTGGTGGGACTGCCGATGCCCCGGCGCGACCTGATGAAGGAGGATGCCTACCTCAACATCCCCAAGGTGGAGACATCGCGGGGGTGCCCCTACCGCTGTTCCTTCTGTTCCACCACTGTCTTTTACGGGCCGCGCATGCGCTTTCGTCCGGTGGAGGAAGTAGTGAAGGAGGTGCGTGACGCCCAGCACCGCTTTGTCTTCTTCACCGATAACAACATTACCGCCAACAAGAAGTACGCCAAAAGGCTGTTCCGGGCGCTGGAGCCGCTGGGTATCCACTGGCTGAGCCAGGGGTCTATCGATATGGCCGACGACCCGGAGCTGATGGATCTGGCGCAAAGGAGCGGTTGCGCCGGCATGCTGGTGGGTTTTGAGTCCCTTTCGGACGAGAACATCGAGGGCATGGGCAAGAAGGCCTCCAACCGCGTCGCCGAATATGAGGACAAGATCAAGGTCTTTCATTCCTACAAGATCGGGCTTATCGGCTGCTTCGTGTTCGGTTTCGACGGCGACGACAAGTCGGTGTTCAAGAAAACGGTGAAATTTATCAAGCGCAACAACATCGATTGTCCGCAGTTGACCGTGCTGACACCTTATCCGGGAACGGCCATCCGGTCCGAACTGGAATCCCGGGGGAGGATCATCCATTCGCACTGGGAGAAATACGACGTGGGCAATGTCACTTTCATCCCCAAGAAGATGACGGCCGCGGAGCTGCAGCAGGGCTACAACTGGGCCTGCGAGAAGGTCTACTCCATCCCGGCCATCGTCAAGCGGGGCATACGATCGTTGGTTTACATGAAGAGCTTCTACCGCTCATATGTCTTCACCCGCAACAGCACTATCTACCGCAAGCTGTACCAGGTAAGCCAGCAGGACTGAGGCGGTCGTGGCCGGCGGCAACAGGACTTCCGGTTACTACCGCGACGAATTCGGCCGGTTGGCCCGCTTCTATGACGGCGGCCTGCGCGCCGCCTTCAGACTGATAGGCGGCGAGCGGACCTTCCGGGAGGCCATAGCCGAAGCAGCTGATATCCAGCCGGGGCACGCTGTGCTCGATGTCAATTGCGGCACGGGCACCCTGGCGCTGCTGCTGGCGGGCCGTGCCGGGCCCGGAGGCCGGGTGGTGGGCACGGACCTGGCGGACGGGATGCTGGAAGTAGCCCGCCGCAAGGCAGGGTCTGCTGGTCTGGAATTCATCAATGCCAACGCCGAGGACCTCCCCTTTGGCGATACCGCCTTCGACCGAGTCACCAGTTCGCTGGCCGTTCACGAGATGAACCGTCGGGGACGGGAGAACGCCCTGATGGAGATGCGCCGGGTGCTGGCTGACGGCGGCAGGCTGGTGGTGGCGGACCTGCGTCGGCCGGACACGACCTTCACGCGGCTGGGCATGGCGGTGGTCAAGCTGGCGGAGACAGAGACCCTGACCGACATGTGGGCTCGTGGCCTGTCCCGGGAGATGGAGTCATCGGGGTTCCGCATAATCCGGCGTCAGGCGGCCGGCAGGGGACTGTTCGAGATTCTGACGGCGGAACCGGTCTAGTGCTCCTCCTTCAATCGCAGGGCCATGTCGTAGACTTTTCTGCGGGGCGCGCCGGTGAAGAAGGAAACCAGTTCGGCGACCCGCCTGGTGGACAGCCCCTCCGCCTGCAGCTCTCTGACGGCGCGCTCCAGCTGACGGCGATCGGTAGTGGTGAGGTCCGTCTGCTCCGCCGGCGCGAACACCAGCACTATCTCGCCCTTGATATTATCCGGCAGGTTTTCCAGCAGCACCGACGCCGGGCCGCGTTTGATTTCGGCGAATCTCTTGGTCAGCTCGCGGCAGACGGCGATATGGCCCATGCCGGTGATAGTCTCCGCCTCTACCAGGGTGTGGCGCAGGCGCCGCGGTGACTCGAAGGTGACACAGGTGCGCCCGGACGCGGCGATCTCCTCCAGTGCCCGCCGCAGTTCGCCCTTCTTCCTCGGCAGGTAGCCCCGGAACAGGAAGCTGTCGGCAGGGAACCCCGATGACACCAGCGCCGTTTCGATGGACGACGGTCCCGGCAGCACCTCCACCGCCAGGCCCTCGTCCAGGGCGGAGTGGATGAGCGTGTAACCCGGGTCGCTGATACCCGGCATGCCGGCGTCCGAGACCAGGGCGATATCCCTGCCGGCCCTGAGGTGGTCCAACAGTTCCGGCAACCGGCGCAGTTCGTTATGTTCAAAGAAGCTCAGCAGCGGCTTGCTTATATCGAAGTGGCTGAGAAGCTGTGCCGTGCGGCGGGTGTCCTCGGCGGCAACCAGGTCCACCCGCTGCAGCGTCTCCAGCACCCTGAGGGTGATGTCTCCCAGGTTGCCGATGGGTGTGGGGCAGACGTAGAGCATGCCGTCCTCTTCAGCGGAAAGAGCAAGGACGGCGTCCTCGCTCCTCTTTGGCGGTGGTGATACGGGGCCGGATCGGGCTACATCTCGTTGATGGAATCGTTGGGACAGATCTCATAGCAGGAACCGCAGTCCGTACACTCATCGACATCGATAAAATACTGGTCTTCACCTTCGGAGATGGCTTCCACGGGGCATTCGTCCAGGCAGACCCCGCAGATGAGACATTCATCAGAGATCTCAAAGGGCATCGTTCTTCCTCCTGTGAATAACTCGAAGTGATAACGTTATTATTCTTTATGCCCTTTGCGACCGGATTTGTCAAGTTTGACCAGTTCATAGTTCTTCCTGCCCAGTCTGATCCGCTCCCCATGGTCCAGTTGCGCCCGGGGGTCGATACCCCGGTGTATGGCGCCGAACTTGTTTCCGCCGCTGAGTCGTGATGCCGGCAGGGCGCTGTCGGCGCTACCCCGGGCGTGATCGACCATGTCCAGTGCGGCGGCGTCAACGGCTACCGGGTCGCGGGAGGCGGCGATACCGATGTTGGGGACGATGGGGTTGTCGCTCCAGCCCAGGCAGTCGCAGTCGGGGGTGACATCCAGGATGTAGTTGATAGCCGCGAACTTCCCCTTCTTGTCCCGGAGAACGCCCAGGGCGAACTCCACCATCTTCTGCTGCATAACCGCCGGATCGGTCTTCCAGTTGATAGCGATGGCGCCGGTAAAGCAGGAGGCTACGCACTCGCCGCAGCCGATGCAGGCCCCACTGTCGATGAGCGCCACCTTTTCCTTCTTCCTGCTGCGAGGTCGGGGGACCAGGGTGATGGCGCCCTCGGGGCACCACTTGAGGCAGCGGGCACAGCCTTCGCACTCCCGGGCCGTCACCCGGGGATGGATGCCGGAATGCATCATCTGCTTGCCGGGCCTGGCGCCCAGCCCCATGCCGAGGTTTTTCAGGGTGCCGCCGAATCCGCTGACCATGTGACCCTTGAAGTGCGCCAGGGAGATGATGACATCGGCGTCCAGGGCCGCGGAGGCGATCTTCACCTCATCGAAGTGTTCGCCTCTGATGGACACCGTCCGGTAATCGTGCCCCAGGAGCCCGTCGGCGATAACGGCCGGCGCCCCGGTCACGTCGTAGCCGAAGCCGTTCTCCATGGCGGTTATCAGATGGTCACGGGAGTTCTGGCGGGCGCCGGCGTACAGTGTATTGGCATCGGTGAGGAAGGGCCGTCCTCCCAACCGTTTGACCTCGTCGACGATGACGCGTACGTACTGGGGGCGCAGGTAGGTGAAGTTCCCCGGTTCACCGAAGCTGAGCTTGATGGCTACCAGGTCGTTTTCAGCTATGATGCGCCGCAGGCCCAGGGCGCTCACCAGGCGCCGGTATTTGGTGAGGGTGCGGTCCTTGCTGTCGGCGCGGCTTGATACGAAATATACTTTCCCCAAAGTCGTCACTCCATACTTTCCAGTGCCAGGCAGGCGGCGCCCAGCATGCCGGCCTCGGGGCCGAACCGGGCGGCCTTCACCTGGACGATATCGCGGTTGGGCTTCAGCCCGCGGGTCCTCAGTACCTCGAGGGCGGGTTCCAGTACCAGGCCGCCGGCGCGCATAACGCCGCCGCCGACAATGAAGTATTCCGGGTTGAAGATGTTGACCAGACTGGTCATACCCACTCCCAGGTAGAAGCCCAGGCGGTCGAAGACGTCACCTGACACCCGGTCGCCGCCGTCCGCCAGCCGTTGGACCAGGGCCCCGTCCAGCTTTTCGCCCGCGGCTGCGGCCTGCCCCAGGGGTGAGCCGGGGTTGGCCGTCGCCGCCTCGCGAGCGTAGCGGGTCAGCGCCGGCCCGGAGGCCATGGCCTCAAAGCATCCGTAGTTGGGGCAGGCGCCGGGGCACTGGGGACCGTTGGCGTCTATCACCATGTGTCCCAGCTCGGCGGCGCTGCCCGTGGCGCCGCGGTAGACGCGGCCGTCGATGATGATGCCGCCGCCGATGCCGGTGCCGAGAGTCACCATGACCATATGCCTGGCGCCCCGGGCAGCGCCGGCCCGGGCCTCCGCCAGGGCGGCGACGTTGGCGTCATTGTCGATGAACACCGGCATGTCCAGACGGCGCCGCATGTACTGGACGAAATCCAAATCGGCAAGGGGGACATTCACCGACATCACGGTCCTGCCGCGGGACTGGTCGATCATGGAGGGGATACCGAAACCCACGGCAGCCACCGGACCGTCCAGGGCGGCAGCCAGGTCACGGACCGTATCCTGAAGGCTGGACAGCAGAGCCTGCTGACTGGAGGTGTCCGTCTGGCGTTCGCTGCTCTCCAGCACGTTCAGGCCGGAGTCGATGAGCCCTGCGGTGGTGGTAGTGCCGCCCACATCGACTCCGATAACGATTTTGTCCGTGTCAGCTGTCATGATTACGCGTTCCATTCCCTGTATATCCATTGTCAGCGTGTAACTTATCCTGCATGGGAGTCAATGACAAGGGAGGGGTGGCGGTTGGTGGAGCCGGGGGATGGGTTGACAAACAGGACACAACCCCTCCCCGAATATACCCCAAGGGGTATTGATGGATCCTGCCTCCGGATGTTAAAAAGAGAGGAGGCCTGAAAGCAGGGGGGAGAGAAAGTGAAGAGAAAGTGGCAGCTGAACTCGTCTGTATGGCAGATATCAACTGGCGGTCTTCCTGCGATAGTGATTGCGGGGACTGCAGATTCCTGATAACAAACCGGCGTCGGGATAAAACCCCCTGGTGGCACTGGTCGTTCAATGAGCGCCGGATCGCCAGTAACTGGATCCCCACGGAACTGCAGCTGGAAGAGGGCCTGCTGTCGGAGAGGTTTTCGCGCGGCAACGCCGGCACCTTTATCTGGGCGATGATCATCCTCCTGTTGACCTTCAACGCCCTGGATGCCGTCCTCACCGCCCGCGCCCTGTCGCTGGGTTTTACCGAGGCCAATCCGGCTATGGCCGGCCTGTTTGCGATCAGTGTTCCCCTGGGCATGGCCTGCAAGTTCGCCGTGGTCGCCGGCGGCGCCTACATCCTGTGGAGGTTCCGCCAGGCTGTTCTGGCAACCCGCGGCATGGCTGTGCTCACAGGTTGCTATGGCGCCGTGGTAATTTATCACCTGGTTTTCCAGCTGAGCCTGTAACCGGGTGCGCCCGCCGCGGCCGGCGGCGCGCCGGTAGCTATCCGGGCACGGCGCTTGCGCCCGTGCACTTTACCTGCAAGACTACCCGGCAGTGACAGCGCGCGCTGAAGGTTTCCTTTACCCGGCGCCCCTCGAACGGATCACGCATTGAAAGACAGGAACAAGCCCAGAGAACCCAAGCCCTATACCCGCTACCGCAGCTCACGCCTGCGCTCCCGGTTCGGCCGGCCGGTCAAGCTGGATCAGCAGCCGACGGAGCAGCCGCCGGCAGGGCCGCCGCCGCGGGGTACGGACGGACCGGGGCGGTCCGGACAGCCGCCGCCGCCCGCGCCATCGCGCCGACGCCGCTTCTGGTGGAAACGCATCGGTGTGACGCTGTTGCTGCTGCTGATAATGATGCTGGCGGCAGGCGGTATCTTTTACTGGCGGCTGGACCAGGCGGTGCGCGCCAGCAACCAGCGGGTGCCCGCCGACGCTCGGCAGGCCCTGGACGCCCCCGCGGGAGGGATGCTGTCGAGTCCGGTGAATATCCTGTTCATCGGCAGCGACCAGCGGCCGGGAGAGTCGGCGCGGGCCGATACCCTGCTGCTGATGCGGGTCGACGGCAGGAACAAGACTATCTCGCAGCTGTCGATTCCGCGAGATACGCTGGCGGATATCCCCGGATACGGTGAGGGCAAGATCAACTCGGCCTACGCCTACGGCGGGCCGGCGTTGCAGATTGAATCGGTGGAACAGCTCACCGGCCTGCCGGTGAATCATTATGTGGAACTGGACTTCGACGGGTTCCCCGGGATCGTTGACAGCCTGGGCGGCGTCGATATCGACGTTCCCAAGGCCATAGATTCCCAGTACCCCGAGGGCACGCAGTGGACCCAGGTCCACTTCGACGCCGGGCTGCAGCACATGGACGGCGAACGGGCGCTGGTCTATGTCCGCGTCAGATACTCGGATGACGACTTCCAGCGGATGGGGCGCCAGCAGCAGTTCATGCAGGCGCTTCAGCAGAAGCTGACCAGCCCCGTCAACCTGCTGAAGATGCCGGCGGTGGGACCGGCCATAATCGGCGACATGACTACTGATATGTCCACCAACGACCTGATCAGACTGGCATGGAGCAAATATCGCACGCCGGACGGGAACAGCCGCAACTTCACCCTGGTGGGCTACGGCCGGTATATCGGCGGCGTCTCCTATGTGGTCCTGGATGAGGAGGCGAACCGGGACGTCATCCGCCGCTTCCTGGGCGGTTGAGACGGGAGATGGGAGAACGGTGTTTGGATAAGTAACGACTGGCAGATAAAATGCGGATATATGGTAGAAGATAATTCATTGCGCATCGGGGCCGACCTGTCGGCTATCCAGGCCATCAAGAGCGGCGTCGACTGGTATACCCACCATGTCATCCGCAACATGATGAACATGCTGGGCGACGGCGAGGAGCTCTTCCTGTTCAGCAATCGTGAGACCGGGTTCGAGGAGGAGGCAGGCCGGCGCCCGGATGTCACCGTTGTCAGGAGCGGTTTCCGCTTCCAGGAGCCCTGGCGGCAGTTCATCCTGCCGGCCATGCTCAGGAAGTACCGCATCGATGTCTGCTTCTTCACCAATTTCGTCTCGGCGCTGGCATCCCCGTGTCCCACCGTGATCACCATTCACGACCTTTCCTTCAGGCTGTTCCCCAAGACCCATTCCCTGCGCAATGTGGTCTGGGCGCGGAGCCTGGTGCCGATGTCGACGCGCCGCAGTGTCCGCCTTATCGCCGATTCCAACAATACCAAGCTGGACCTGATCCGGGTCATGGGTGTGCCCGACGACAAGGTGGAGGTCATCCACCTGGGCGCCTCGCCGGAGTTCAGTCCCGAACCCGGACCCGATGACGGCAAGGTGCTGGAATATTTCGGTATCCTCCGGCCCTATGTGCTGTTCGTGGGGACCCTGGAGCCTCGAAAGAACATCAACCTGCTGATCAAGGGTTTCGACAAGGTGGCAGCCACGCGGCCGGATATCCATCTGGTGCTGGCCGGAAGGCGCGGCTGGATGGCGCAGGCCATCTTCGACGAACTGGAGCGGCGTGACCTGCTGGGGAGGGTACATATCACCGGATACGTCCCCGATGAGTTCCTGCCGCCCCTGTACCGGCAGGCCGAGGCGCTGGTCTATCCTTCGCTGTATGAAGGGTTCGGCCTGCCGCCGTTGGAGGCCATGGCCTCCGGCACCCCGGTAGTAGTCTCCCGCAACTCGTCGCTGCCCGAGGTGGTGGGCGACGCCGGCCTGTATATCAATGCCCTCAGCGTGGATGATGTGGCCGAGGCCATAGAGCGCATACTGGGCGACGCCGGCCTGGCGCAGAGCCTGAGGGACAAAGGCCTGGCGCGCGCCCGGCAGTTCAAGTGGGAGAATGTAGCCGGGAAGACCCTCGCGCTCCTCAGGGAAGTCGCAAATGAGAACAGATAGTGACCGGTTTCCAGCAAGGCTGGTGATGTTCGGTGCGGTGGTCGCGATAGTCGCGACTACGCTGGAGGTGCTGACGCCGGTCTTCTCCCTGGGGCCGGTAGGATTCACCACCTCCGAGATCGCGGTCGGATTCTTTATCGCCACATCGGTAGTCTGGGGTCTCCAGGCGGGCAGGAGGATATTCAGGCTCAAGTCCCTCGACCTGGCCGTTATCCTGTTCCTGGCCAGCAACTATCTCTCATCAGCATTATCGGAAGACCGGCCGAGTGCGTTCAAGTTCTCCCTGAGGCTGACTTACGGCACGCTGGTATATTTTGGCATAACCAGGCTGCCGCGACGGTACCGGCCGCATCTGGTCGTCGCCGGCGCCATCGCGGCCACGGTCGTGCTGGTATCCCTGGTGGGGGTGCTGGAGAACTTCAGCCTGACCTGCATGAAGGCGCTACTCTCACCTTTTAAAGAGAGGATCATCACCTTCGGCGCCTATTACAACGTAAGGATCTCATCCACGCTTCCCTTCCCGACGATATTCGCTTTCTACCTGGAGATGTTGATACCGGTGCTGCTTGCTTTCGGCCTGTGGCTGGCGGGGACCGCGAAAGAACTGAAACAGAGAAGGCTGCTGATGGTCCTCACGCTGGTTTGCACCTTCATCCCTCTGGCTGCCATTGCTTACACCTACACCCGGAGCGCCTATGTGGTGGCGCCGGCCACCCTCCTTGGCGGCGCTGTCCTGGCGGCTGTCTGCGGCTACGGGCGCCGCGTCTACCTGTCTTTCGCGGTGGCGGCGGTCTTTTTCGTGTCTCTGGTGGGTGTCTCCGCCGTCTTCAGCAATACCATGGCTTTCAGGCTGGGCCTGGCCGAACAGGAGCAGCGCTTCAACGCCGAGTACACCCTGACCGCTATTACCCCGGAATTCAGACCGGGTGAGAAGATCTCGACCAGGATCCATGCAAGCAACCGGGGGACGGAAAAATGGGCGGGTCCGGGAGATGAACCGGCGCTGGTGGTATACCGGTGGTTGAGTTATCCGCAGATGGTCAACCAGGACGTGGAGCTGATCGTTGCCGATGTCCCCCGTGATGTATATCCGGGGGATGAGGTTGATATCGATGTGGATGTCATGACACCGGCAACGCCGGGAAGGTATGTTCTGGTTTATGAACTGTTCATCGACGCGCCGTTCTCACATACCGGCGTGAGTCCCTTGGTGGTACCGGTCGATCTCGAGGAATCAGGAAGCAGCCTGTTCGTCATACCTGAATCCCCGTCCACGTTCTATGACAGGAACCCGGCGCCGATGTCCATACCCAGGAGACAGCTATGGAGCGCTGCCGTCAGTGCCTGGAAGGCGAACCCGATACTGGGTCTGGGTCCGGATCAGTTCAGAAAACGATATGTGGAGTTCCTGCCGGGCGTCGAGCTGGACCCCAGGCTGGGAGCCCACAACATCTTCCTGAATGCCATGGCCAATACTGGAATAACCGGTCTTGCCGCTTTGGTGTACCTGCTGGCCTCCGCGGTCTGGTTGCTGGTGAAGACGGCCCGCGACCGGTCGGCTGCCGGCGATGTCAGGTTGTTATCCCTGGGACTCCTGGTGTCCATGATCGCCTATATCGGCCACGGGATGTTCGAGTATCCGTTATGGCAGACGGGTGTGATGCTGATGTGGTTCATCCTGCTGGGCCTGGTGTCGCTGTCGGCCGGGAAGACCGGCGGGCGTCAGCCATGATGGCTCAATCGGCCACGGACCGGATGACGGCCAGTGTCTTCTCGGCAGAATCCTCCCAGGTATACAGGGCGGACCTCTTCCTGCCGCGCTCCACCAGGAGATTCCTGGTGCCGGAATCAGTGGCGATGAGTTCCATGGCCGCGGTCAGCTGCTCGGTATCTTCCGGGTCTATCAGTATGGCGGCGTGACCGGCGACCTCGGGCAGTGCCGAGCGGTCGGAGGTGATAACGGGAGTGGACGATGCCATCGCTTCCAGGACCGGCAGGCCGAATCCCTCGTACAGTGAGGGATATACCAGTGCGGCGGCGAGATGGTATATGGCTATCAGGTCATCCGCGGGCACGTAGCCGGTAGTTATCACATTGCCGCTCTCCAGCTTTGAAATCTCCGCCGCGGTGCCGTCGTCGGCGAACACATGTCCACCGGCGCCGGTCAGCACCAGACCATATTCGTTGAGGACATCCGCCGACAGGAGCCGGAAGGCCTTGACCAGGGCCCGCAGATTCTTTCGCGGCTCAAAACTGGAGATGGAAAGAAAGAACCTGGCTGGGAGGCCATACCGCTTCCGTATCTCCCGCAGTTTCTCCTCGGACGGCCTGACGCGGAACCTGGGAGACACCCCCAGCGGCACTACCGAGATCTTACCGGGTTGAAGGGCATAGTGGTTCAGCAGGTCATCCCTGGTACTGTTTGAATCAGTGATTATGGCGCCGGCGCGGGCGGCTATCCTGGGGATCGCCTCGCGGTAGTAGCGGGCGAAGCTCCGGGAGAAGAACCCGGGGAACAGGAGAAAAGCAAGGTCATGGATGGTGACTACGCTGGTGACCCCCGGGAACAGGGGGGCGACATTGCCGGGATTGAAAAGTACATCGACCCCGGCCTTGCGGACCATCCTGCGGAGGAGCGCCTGTTCCCACAGGATCCCCCGCACCGGCCCGTCGGCCGGGAAGAAGCCTGATGAGACGGGCATGCCGGTCTCCGGAAGAGAGCGGCCTTCGCGTCCGGCGAATACCGTAAAGCGGGTATCCTCCGGCTGGAGGGCGCAAAGCGCCTGCGAGATCTCTATCGCGTAGTGCTGGACGCCGGTGAGTTGACGGAATATGGAGCGACCGTTGATCCCTATGCTCAGCATGCCCCCGATTTTAGCACTACCTTGTGAAAACCGACAGGAATCACAGCGGAGGACTTGGCCCTGTTTGGGGAAGTCCGTTAAAAGCCCTAGAATGTGGCATCGGCATAATCCTGAGCATCGACCGGTTTAGTGGGTAATGAATATATTGACTTCACACCGTTTCACTCAGATCTCGCTGGTTGTCGGCGATTTCCTTGGCGTGCTGGCCGGCTACCGCCTTGCCTGGGCGATATATTTCCAGTTCGGCATCAGGTATGAGGATGTGGGAGAGGCCGCCCCGTCATTTGAGTTTTACATGGCGATAGCGTTGGTGATCCTGCCGCTGTACTGGCTGTTGTTCAAACTGCACGGACTCTACCGTTTCCGGCTCAACCTCAGCCTGCTGGAGGTACTGCCGCAGATATTCTCGGCCATCACCGAGGCATCACTGATGCTGCTGGCGCTCACCATATTCATCTTCCCCCCGACCCATTACTCGCGTAACGTCATCGTCATTTCATGGGTCTGTGTCATCTTCTCCGTCTCCCTGTTGCGCCTGTTGATCTACATGCTGCAGAAATCGGGGCGGCGGCATGGACGCTATGCCAAGAACACCCTGGTGCTGGGCGCCGGGACCGTGGGTGTATCCTGCGCGCGCAAGCTCATCCGCAACCCCGAACTGGGTCTGAACTTCGTCGGCTTCCTCGACGAGAAGCCGTCCGGGCAGGCCCGGGAGCTGGGCTCCTACCCGGTGTACCAAGATTACAGCAAACTGGAGGAGGTACTGGAAGAGCAGGGCATCCAGCACATGGTGGTGGCCTTCTCCCGCGACCGGCACGACAAGACGGTGGAGCTCATGGAGCGGTGCTTCCCCTACGGGGTCGATTTCACCATCGTACCGCGGCTCTATGAACTGTTCAGCGACCGGGTGGGCGTGGAGCATATCCGCGGCCTTCCCGTAGTGGGGCTCCAGCGCAGCAACATCAGCGGGTTGCAGGGCTTCGTCAAGCGCGGCATGGATATAGTCATATCGCTACTGCTGCTGGTGCTGTTGTCCCCGGTGCTGCTGCTGACGGCGCTGGCTATCAAGATAGATTCGCGGGGCCCCCTGCTCTACCGGCAGACGCGGCTGGGCAAGAACGAGAAGCCTTTTGAGATGCTCAAGTTCCGCTCCATGAGGAAAGGTTCAGACCGGGAGGCGCAAGGATGGACCACCGCCGGTGACGCCAGGCGCACCAGGGTGGGAAGGGTGATCCGGCCTCTCGCCATCGATGAACTGCCGCAGCTGATAAACGTCATCCAGGGGGACATGAGCCTGGTCGGGCCGCGGCCGGAGCAGCCGGATCACGCCAGGAAGTTCTCCCGAAGGATCCCTTCCTACTCCAGCCGCCACCGGGTCCGGCCGGGCCTGACGGGCTGGGCCCAGATAAACGGTCTCAGGGGTGATACGGACATCAGTGAGCGGGCTGAATACGACATCTACTATATCGAGAACTGGAGCCCCTGGTTTGACGTCAAGATAATGCTGAAGACGCTGATCGCTTTCGTGAAGCGGGACGCCTGAGGACTGCCCGGGCTCAGGCCCGCTCCTTCTTCCTTTTTCCCCGGGACGGACGGTTGTACCGGTCCAGCCAGTGCCGCACGTTCTGTTCGTACCTGTTGAGGATGGGCGGGCGGTTGTCGCTCTTGTGAAGCTTGATGCGCCTGGAGTCCATGCGTTCGGCGGCGCCCGGGGTGGATTTCACCATCTGCCGGTACTGCGCCTTCCGCACCGCGTATTCCAGCAGGTCCCCCGGAAAGCCGCTCAGCAGGCGCTCCAGCTTCGCCTGGCGCCGTCGCCAGCGCGGGCTGCGGCAGATGCGGAAGCCCAGGCGCTCGCCGTCGGCGATGTAGGAGGGGAAGAAATCGTAGACCCAGGGATTCCTGTCCAGGAAGCGGTCGAAGGTGCCGGTCTCGTTGAATACCTTTATGCCGCCCAGTATCTCGCGGGCGTAGAAGAAATTCTGATTGCCGCCTTCCAGCTCCAGGTTTCCCTCGCTGAGGAACATGTTGAAGCAGATGTCCGGGTTGTGTCCGAACAGGCGCCAGACGCGCAGGAAGAAATAAGTGGTCCATACACGCCGTGGGGCGCTGATGATAAGCAGATCCACATCGTCGCCCTCGGGGGAGTTGAAAGCCGCCAGGGCGCCGGTTATCAGAGCTGTCCGCAGGAAGGGTATGCCCTGCAGGGGGATGAGGCGCCGGAGGGCTATCTCCAGCTTCTGTTTGGAGACGGGCTCACGGTCCTGCCGCACCCGGCAGTTGGCCTCCCTGCCTTCAAGGTAGAACATGTGGGTGTTCTTCTTCACGACCCTGCCCAGCGGTTTGCTGTTGCTGATCCGGCTGGCGGCTTCATCGATGCTGAGCTCGGTCCCGGGGACGAAACGGACGATCTCTTCGAGGGTCAAGGGGAAGTTGAAGATATCAGCGTAACAGAGCGCTTTGATGATAGCTTCGTCCATGCTTTTCTGAGACTTTGCTGGGGCCATGTACCGCTTCAAGGTATTCGCTGAACAACACACAATATCATCCGTTACTGAATAATTCCTACAAAAAGTATATGCTTTCTGGCGGCTATTCTCAAATGAAGACGGCCGGGACGGCCGGGCGCCGGGGCTGAATTTTTCCCCGCCGGCGCCGACAGATAGACAGATGGCATTGACAGGGGGTCTACTTGAAGGTCGCGATCTCACATGAATGGCTGACGACGCTGGGCGGGTCCGAGCGGGTGGTGGAGGCGTTCCTGGAGGTTTACCCGGACGCCCCGGTCTATACCAGCTTTCTTTCCAGCCGTAACCTGCCGGATTCGGTTATGTCCTGGGACGTGCGTACTTCGTTCGTGCAGAAGCTGCCCTTTCTGCACCAGGTGGCGCAGAGGTACATACCCCTTTTCCCCCTGGCTTTTGAATCCTTTGATTTCTCCGCTTACGACCTGGTTCTCTCCTCCAGCTCGGCCTGCGCCAAGGGTATCCTCACCGGGCCCGGGACGCTGCATGTCTGTTATTGCCACACGCCCCTGCGCTACGCCTGGGAGCCGCATCTGGACGCGCGCCTCCGGTTCGCCAACCCGGTGGCCAGAGCCGGCAGCAACCTGGTGCTCCACTACCTGCGCCTGTGGGACCGGCTGGCGGCGGACCGGGTGGATCACTTCATCGCCAACTCGCGGAACATCGCCGCCAAGATAGCCAAGTATTACCGTCGCCAGGCGACGGTAATCAACCCCCCGGTGGACGTGGAACGATTCCCGCCCCGCGGGAAACAGGGAAGCTACTTCCTGGTGCTGTCGCGACTGGTGGCCTACAAGCGCGTGGAACTGGCGGTGGAGGCCTTCTCCCGCCTGGGTCTGCCGCTCAAGGTAGTGGGCGACGGTCCGGAGCGGAAGCGGCTGGAACGCATGGCGGCGGCGAATGTCCGGTTCAGCGGCTACGCCTTCGACGAGCAGGTGCCGGAGCTGATAGACGGGTGCGTGGCGCTGGTGTTCCCGGGCGAAGAGGACTTCGGCATCGTTCCGGTGGAGGCCATGGCCGCCGGCAAGCCGGTGATCGGGCTGGGCCGCGGCGGGCTGCTGGAGACGGTGATCGACGGCGAGACCGGCGTACTGTTCCCCGAGCCCACGGTCGCCTCCCTGATCGAGGGGGTATCACGCTTCGCCCCCGGGGATTTCGATGCGGCAAAGCTGTCGCGGCACGCTGCTTCATTCTCCAAAGAACGATTCAGGCGGGAGATAGCCGATTTCGTGGCGGCGCGGCTGGACGAGGCCGCCGCCGGCCCTGGCGGCAGGTCCGAAAAGAAGGCCTAGCCTTCACCGCCGCCACCGGGGCGTCCGCGGCCCAGCAGCGCCTTCAGCTCGGACGGGCGTATGATCTTCAGCCCCATCACCGCCGTTCCATAAAACACAGTGGCGATGAGGATAACCCCCAGGACATGCAGATTGTCACGCAGCTGCCAGATGAGTGCCCCGGTCAGCGCGGACAGGGCGCCGATGGAAGCGGCGGTGAGGGCGGTCCGTGTCAGGGTGATGTTGCGCCGGAGCAGGTAGAACATCTGGGCCATACCGATGACCTCCGTAGCCAGGGTGGTGGCGGCGGCGCCGGCGAAACCGTAGCGGGGGATGATTATCAGGTTCAGCACCACGTTGGCCGTCATGTTGACGAAGCCCACCACCGCCACCGCCTTCTGCCGTTCGATGATGGTGAGCAGGTTGCCCTGCAGGAAGGTGATGAACCAGACGGGCAGGGTCCACGCCAGTATCTTCAGCGCCGAGGCCGCCGGGAGGTAGGTGGCGCCCAGCAGCCAGACCATGAGCTGGTCCGCCAGCAGCCAGCCCCCCACCGCCAGGGGCAGTGACATCACCAGCAACCAGCGGGCGGCCCGCTGGAACGGCGCGTCCAGGTTGTCTCCGGGAGAGCGGTAGGTACCGGCCAGCCGGGGGAACAGGGCGGCGACCAGGCCGGCGGGGGCGAACATCATCGCCGACGCCAGGCTGTAGGCGGCGTTGTACTGGCCCACTTCGGCATCACCGCGGAAGAAGGAGATCATCACGCTGTCCACCCGGAAATAGACCAGGTAGAAGGCGACGATGAGGCCGAAGGGCAGGGCGGCCTTCAGGTAGCCCAGCCATCGCTGGTGGTCAAGGGAGCGGACGAAGGGCCCGTATTTCTTCAGGACGATGGCCACCGCCACCAGGCCGCCGGCGAACTGTACCAGGGTGTTGCTGAAGGCCACGGCGACGAAGCCGCGTCCGGCCAGTATCACGGCCACGCCGGCGGCGACGAAGAAGAACTTCTGCAGCAGCCAGAGCAACGCCTGGATATGCAGGTCCTGCTTTACCGAGTAGGCGATGGTGGCCGCGTAGTACCAGGAATAGCCTATCTGGGCCAGGGCGAAGGCGGTCACCGCCAGCGAGGTGGCGGGGTCCCGGCCCAGCAGCGGCACCAGGGCGATCATGACTGCGGCGGAGAGGCAGGACAGTACCGTTTTAAGTCCCAGGATGCCGGGCAACCGCCGGGCAAGCAGCTCAGGTCGGCGGGCGAATTCCCGGATGGAGTATTCGTGGAGGCCGAAGTCGCCCATGATGGAGAAGATCTCCGCCAGGGCGAAGGCGAACATATACCTGCCGTAATCGACCGGTCCCAGGCGGCGGGCCAGAAACAGGAAAAAAAGGAAACCGATGACCGCCCGGAGGAACTGGGATGTGCTCAGCAGGACAGCGTTAAGTGGTACTCTGCTTCTGTCAGCCAATGAGTTACCTGTGGAAAGCGGTTTTTACCGGCATACATATCTTCGCCGGATTCCCGGGGGTGCCTCCATATATAAATGTCGCAGCTAAACGTTATATAATTATAGTTTATGAAGTTATCTGTATCACAGATTTGATCATTTGCGACAGAGTAATCACTCCGATGAAGCGGAATCAGGCTTGATGACCGGGGGGGCATATTCTTCCGGCGAATCTACCGGGGAAACCCAGACCACCGGGGTCCGGCAGGACCTGAACCCGGGGTTCCCTCCTTTCGCCGGCAGGACACCTCTGGCGAAGGTACGGACCCATCTGTCCGGCCGCCGGTCGGCGCTGTCTTCACAGCGGACCGCTCTGGCAAAGGGCAGGACCGGCCTGGCGTTCTTCCGTACCGGCATCGCCATGGTAACCATCGCCGTTTCCTTTACGCGGTTTTTCGGCACCGGAGCCGTCATCCTGACGCTCGACCTGGCGCTGTTGGCGGCGGGGGTGGTGATGATCCTTGACGGCCTCAGATGGTATTTACCGGTGCGCAAGGACGCTGCCCGTAATCTGGGTTACGAGAGTACTCCCAGGGAGCCGGGAGTAACTGTGCTGGGCGTAGCGGACGAGCTCACGGACCCCCGTTATTTCCGTAGCGACGCGGTCAGGGGCGCGGAGCAGCTCCGCGCCGGCTGGAACGAACTGGCGCCGGTGGAGCGCCGGAGGTTCCTGGCCAACGACCGCACCGACATGGCAGAGGACCGCACCGCCTATGCTTCGCTGAGGACGATCATGGCCAAAACGCGCATCGGCCTGGCTTTTACCCGCTCCGGCGTGGCTTTTGCCGGACTGGGGCTGGCCCTCATCAGGAGCTTTCCGGCCAGCGTCTGGACCTATTTCGACATCTTCCTGATAGTGGTGGGCTCGGCCATGGCTCTGGAGGGGTTTTACTGGTACGTACCCGGCTATCGCGCCGGCAGTAAAGCCATGAGGATATTCAGGAAGTCCCTCAAGGAAAAGAATATCTGGGATATTGAATTTCCGCCGCTCAATCGTTTCCGGGATACCTATCCGCCGGTTAAAGCGTCTCACGCCCCCGGTGTATGGGGTACAACCGGGCTGGCGCTGGAGCGGACCGTTCTGGCGGAGCGCCGGAACCTGATGTCGCGATTAAGGGTGGTGATGGCCCATTCCAGGACCGGGCTTGCCTTTATCCGCACCGGCACCAGCATATCAGCGGTTGGGGCGGGTCTGATCACCTTCCTGCCGGGCGGTCTGATGTGGGTGATTATAGAGGTTATCATGGTAATGCTGGGAATGACGCTCATCCTGGACGGATTGCGCTGGTTCCGTGTTTCCGAGAAGGTCAGGGAGCAGTTCCCCTATTGTTACGGCGACCTTGAGATCGGCATGCCCAATTATGGCGTACCCGCAAGTCGCTGGAGTAAGGTGGTGTTCAGCCATGACGACCTATGATCAGGAGCAGGACTGGGCTGACTGCGGGGAGGCTCTGAAGGAGCTGTCGCGAAGATACGGGATTGAGTCCATCCAGTACGATGAACGGCTGCCGGTGCCGCCGGAACTGCTGGAGGGCATGGATCCGGATCTGCTGGCGCGGGCGCTGGTGTTCCCGGTGATCAAGGATGGCGACCGGATCGTGGTCGCGGTCGCCGACCCCGAAAATGTTGACATGGAAGTGGTGAGGAAGGTGGTCCGGGGCGCTCCCTACGAGTTGCGCGTGGCTCCGGAATCGCATATCAGGTGGATGATCGATGACTATCTGAACGCGCCGCCCGGTGAGATCATCGGCACCGAACGCACCGGACTGGCATACTGGCGCAACACCATGGCTACCTGGAGGACCAGGCTGGCCTGCTACCGCACCGATCTCGCCAAGATCAGGGTGTCGCTGTCGGTCCTCAGGTGGGGGCTGGGTTTCGTCACCCTGGCCAGCGCCTCCGCCGTGCTGGGGTGGAGCTTCACCTTCACCCAGCTTGTTTACTGGGTCCTGCTGGTATCGGGAATAGCCATTACCGGCGTGGGGCTTTATCTTTACCTGAAGCTGCGCCGTTTGATGATGAGGTCCCCGGGCCCGCAGACCCTGGTTGAGGTGACGGGGGCGGCGCTGCGCTTCGTGGAAGACTACCAGGTTGATTACGCGCCCAGGCCCAGAACAAAGGCAACCATGCTGTCGCGGCTGACAGATTTTCTGCCCAGCTACTGTTCCCTGTTGCGGCCGGAACCGGAAAGCCGTGAACGGACGCACCTGGCCCGTGAACGCGATATACTGGCCGCCCAACGAACATTGGCCGCCTGCTACAGGACCCTGTATGCCCGGGCGCGGACCGGCCTGGCTTTCATCAGGACCGGGATCGTCTTTCTGGGTATCGGCCTGGGCCTGGTTCGTTATTTCCAGGTGGACATGGTGTCCTTGTGGGGTCTGATATTGATACTGGCCGGCGGGACGATGATCATCGACGGGCTGCAATGGTATCTGCCAACCCGAAAGGAAGAACCGAAGCTGGAACGGCTGCTGTCCGACCCGGTGCGATAAATAATGAAGATCGAACGAAAAATCATCCTCCTGAACGCGATCTACCTGGTGCTCATCGTGATCATCGGTGGTTCCGCCATCCAGTCACTGAACAGCGTCAGCTCCAAGCAAAGGTTCCTGGAGATAGCCGACGACCTCAATACTTCCTTTCTGGAGATGAGGCTCTCGGAAAAGAACTATTTCCTGTTTAACAACATCACCGCCCTGTACGAGATCAAGACCAACATCTCCAAGGCTAACGATGTACTGGATGAGGTGAAGGATGACATTATCCCCGTTATCGGTGAGTCAGGTTATAACCAGCTTGAAAAGGGACTCTACGATTATAACGTGGCGGTAACGGAGGCGATCGATAATGACTCCTGGAACCAGCAGATCGCGGACAATATCAGGGCGAAGGGACATGATCTGGAGGAGACCTCCTCCCGCATCACCAAGCTGGAGCGGGAGCATATCAGCAACATCATCAACCGGTCCAAGCTGCTGCTGTTCTCATCCTTCTTCGCCGTGATAGTGACGGCGCTGATTGTCAGCCGGGTGGTTTCCCGGATGGTTCTGAAGCCCATAAAGTACATAGAGCTCCAGGCCAGATCGATCGCCGCCGGTGATTACAGCAAGATCGAGTCGTCTATACGCCGGGACGAGTTCGGGGTGGTCATCGAGGCGATCAACACCATGTCGGAGGAGCTGGAGCAGCGGGAAGAAGAACTGATCCAGTCCAAGAAGCTGGCCTCCATGGGCGTACTGGTTGCCGGAGTGGCGCATGAACTCAACAACCCGGTCAACAATATCTCCATGATCGCCCAGACATATGAAGAGATGTACGACAAGTTGAGCCCGTCCCAGAGGCGGGAGTTCATGGAGAAAGTGGACCAGGAGTCGGAGCGGATCAAGCAGATAGTCGATAACCTTCTGGATTTTGCCAAACCCAGGGAGCCCAGGCTCAGCGAAGTGGACATCAACGAGCTGTTGAGGAAGGCGCTGCTGCTGGTACAGAACAGCCTGAATGTGGCCAATATCAAAAGCCGCGTGGAGCTGGCCGAAGGGTTGCCGCGGCTGTTACTGGATGAAAACCAGATGCAGCAGGTCCTGGTAAACCTGTTTGTCAACGCCGCCCAGGCCATGCGGCCGGAGGGCCGGCTTACCGTAAGAACCAGCCTTGATTCGGAAAACGGCATGGTGGAGATAAGGATTACTGACACCGGCAAGGGGATACCTTCCGAATACATCCCCCATATATTCGATCCGTTCTTCAGCACCAAGGAGGAGGGAGGGACCGGCCTGGGCCTGTCGGTGAGCTACAGTATCATCAAATCCCATGGCGGTAATATCAAGGTTGACAGCCGCATGGGGTTGGGCACTACATTCACTATTCAGCTACCTGTCAACGACCAGGAGAAAGGGAGCGCATGAGTCACAGGATCATGATCATAGATGATGAGAAAATAGTTGGAGACATGGCCAAGATATCACTGGAGGAAGAGGGCTACGAGGTGGAGACTTTCCTAAACGCCGGCCCGGCTCTGAAGAAGCTGGAGGAGCAGCCCTTCGATGTAGTGGTAACCGACCTGAAAATGAAGAATATCGACGGCCTGGAGGTTCTAAGGACGGTGAAGAAGCTGTATCCCAATACCAAGGTCATCATGATAACCGCTTTTGCCAACCTGGACGTGGCCATCGAAGCCATCAAGGAGGACGTATTCGACTTCTTTCCCAAGCCGGTCAGGATCAAGGAACTGAAGGAGTCGATCCGGAAAGCGTTGATCCCGGATGATAAGCCCTAAACCGTAATGGCCATACTGAAGAAAATGCGGTCCCTGCTGGGGCGATACGGAAGTCAGTTGCAAGTCAGGCATGTCAATATCCAGTCCGTATTCCAGGGTTACAAGAAGATCCTCGATGATAACGACCGCGCTCTGAAGATCATTAATGACATGAGCGAAAAGATGAGCGGGGGGTACCTGTTCGACATCGCCTATATGCGGGAGGCCTACAGCGAGCTGGCTACGGCCATGCGGGTTTCCCTGGCGGATTTCAACCGGCTTACTGATGGCCAGTATCCGCAGCTTGAACCGGTTTTCAACAGCATCGACCTGCATATCCGGGAGCTGCTCAACCCTCAGGCAAAGAGGGCTCAGCGGCGGCTGATATCCTTCGATGATATCCTGCCGGAGGCGGCGAAAGCGGTGGGGGGCAAGAATTACCACCTTTCCCAGGTAAAGAACGCCGTGGGGCTGGCGGTCCCCGATGGGTTCGTCCTCACCGTTCACGCTTACGATGACTTCATCAGGCATAACCATCTGGACCAGGACCTCGCCGAGCTGGAAGAACATGAGTACGAGCCCGGCATGCTGGCGGAGCTGCGCGCCCGCGTAATGGCGGGCGGGTTCCCGGACTCCCTGAAGAGGGAAGTGGAGGAGGCGCTGGGAAGGCTGCGGCAGGAATGTGAAGGCGCCTGCAGCCTGGCGGTGCGCAGCAGCGGTGAAGAGGAAGATGAGGTCTTCTCTTTCGCCGGCCAGTTCGAGACCGTATTGAACGTATCCCCTGACGTGGACGCCGTTCTGGACGCTTACCGCCGGGTCGTCGCCAGCCTGTTCTCCGAAGATGCTATCGCCTATCAGCTGAACCTCAACTACAGCCCCGCCGCCATGAGGATGGCAGTGGGGGTCATAGCCATGGTGGACGCCGTCGCCAGTGGTGTGGCTTATACAGTCAACCCCATGGGTAAAGACCGGCAGTCGATGCTGATCAACTCCGCCTGGGGGCTGGGAACCTCCGTGGTGGACAATCTCACCGAAGCGGATACGTTCCGGGTAAAAAAGACACCCCCCTTCCAGCCGGAAGAGATCAGGCTGGGGAAGAAGGACACCATGGCCGTTATGGCCGCGGCGGGCGGGCTGGAGGAGCGTGAGGTGTCCGCCGACCGGCAGCGCGCCCCCTCGCTCAATGAGGAACAGCTGGCTGAGCTGTCCCGGCAGGCGATGAAGATCGAGAACTTTTACCATGAGCCCCAGGATATCGAATGGGCGCTGGATCGGAACGGACGGGTGGTTATCCTGCAGTCACGGCTCCTCAGGATACAGGAGCCCGCCGGCGGGGAGACCACGAAAACAGTGGACGCACAACCGGCCGGAGAGCACCCGGTGCTTATGCACGACCAGGGCATAGTGGTTTATCCGGGGGTTGTGGGCGGCAGGGCGTTTATGGTTGATGAAACGTCGACCCTTGATGATTTTCCCTGGGGGGCCATACTGGTCGCGCGCAACGATTCACCCCAGTTCGTCCGCGTCATGCCCTACGCCGCGGCCATTATCACCGATTCGGGCAACGCCACCAGCCATATGGCTTCAGTCAGCCGCGAGTTCAGGGTTCCTACTGTGGTCAATGCCGGCAACGCCACCGACCTGATAAAGTCCGGCGAGGAGATCACCCTGAAGGCCGGCGAGGATGGCGGCATGGTGGTGTACCGGGGGGTGGCCACTGGAATCATCGGCGGGCATCACGACAGTTTCATCAAGCTGGAAGAGCTGTTCGAGTTCCGCCGGAAAAAATACATCATGAAGTTCATCGCGCCGCTGAACCTGGTAAATCCCTTTACCGATGATTTCCTGCCGGAACGCTGCCGCACCGTCCACGATATCCTCAGGTTCATGCACGAAAAATCGATGCAGAAGCTGATCGACTCCTCGCGGTATGCCGACCGGCGGGCTTCGCTCAAACAGCTGGATATCTCCCTGATGGAAGACATACATGTTATCGACATCGGCGACGGGTTGAAGCCGGATACGGAAAAAAAGGTTTCCATGGAGCAGGTGAATTCGGCGCCGTTGCGGGCCGTTCTTGAAGGGATGACCCATCCGGGCGCCTGGCGCCAGAGCGTAGGCAACGTCAGCCTGTCGGACCTGATGACCGCCAGCATGCGCACCGGGGATATCCAGGACAGCGTCCATATAAACCTGGCCGTGATATCGCGGCGCTACCTGAACCTGGCCGTACGTTTCGGTTACCATTTCACCATAGTCGACGCTTTCGTCGATACCAAATCCGTCAATAATCACGTCTATTTCCGCTTTCTGGGCGGGGCGGCGGCCGTCTCCAAACGGGTGCGGCGGGTCCACATGCTGGAAACCATACTCCGGCATTTTGGTTTTGTGACCGAGATAAAGGGAGACTTGATCACGGGCGTGGTCACCAACGTGAACGAGGCGGAAGCCCTGCGCGTCCTGGATCAGGTCGGCAGGCTCATGGCCTATACCCGCCAGCTGGATGCGCCGTTGATCAGCGATGCGGTCGCTGACGAATATGCGCGGCGATTCATCCACGGCGATTACACTGTGTAGCGGCGGCGCCCGCTGTCCAGCCGGCGGGACTGTCCTTGCGTCCCGCGACCATGTTATGGAACATGGAAGTCCCTGGCGGAAGTCCAGCGGCTACGGCCGGCGTTGTCCGGTTTCCGGATGGGGGATATGATACAGGCACCGGGGGCGGCGGGACACGAACGGGAGTGGCTTAAGGATAATGAAATTGTAAATGGAGACATGATGACCAACTGGGAAGAAAAATTCATCCGTTTCGCCTCTGAGCGCTGGGTCTTCCAGGGAAGCGACCCCCATGATTTTACCCCCAGGGTAATGTTGCTGGCCCTGGGCGAGGATTTCCTCAGCCCCCTGCTGGGTAGCCATAAGCATTTCGGCGCCCTGTACACGGGCTATATCGGTGGCCGGCTGGTGGGCTATATGCGGGTGCCGCCGGGGACGGTCATCCTGGAGGGCATCATGCGCAGCCTGAAGTTCACCCGCGTCGATACGGTCATCGGCCTGGGCACCTGCGGCGCCCTGCAGGAGGATATCGACTGCGGTGACATCATCGTGGCCGAGTCCTCCCGGGCGGGCGACTGCCTGTCGCTCCATTACGGCTATGAGTACGGTGACTTGGTTCCGGCGGACCCCGAGCTTACCGCCGCTCTTGCCGGTTTTCTCGACGGGCGGGGGTTACCGGTCAGACAGGGGCCCATTGTTACCACCGGCGCCGTCTTCCGGGAGACGGAGGAGCTAATCTCATCCTGGAACCGGGACGGTCTGCTGGCGGTAGAGCTGGAAGCGTCCAGCCAGTTCGCTCTGGCAAACTATATGGGCCTGAAGACCGCCATGGCGCTGCTGGTGACCGACAGTCCGGTGAGGAACGAGACCTCCGATGTGATTCGCGGCAGGGAAAGAGATAAATTCGTCAACGGACTGTGTGCCTTCATCGGGTCCCCCTTCATGGCCTGAACCGGCATAGCCGGGAGAAAGGGCCGCGAGACGGCTGCGTAGCGATAGTCAGGGGCGTATGCTACCCTCTAATTCCAAGGAGCAATCGTTTGGCAGGTAACGATAAAAAAGTGACAGTGGCCATCATGACGCGCAATGAACAGGCCACTATCGAAGAAGCGGTAACCGGTGTGATGCCGCACGCTGATGAGACCCTGGTGGTGGATGGTCACTCCCAGGACCGTACGCGGCAGATAGCAGAATCGCTGGGCGCCACCGTAGTCCTGGATGATGGCCATGGCAAGGGCGATGGCATCAGGAAGGCTATCGAGGTCGCCCGGGGGGATATCCTGGTCTTCATCGACGCCGACCTGTCACACGACCCGGATGATATCCCGGCGCTGGTGGCCCCCATTGCCGAAGGGAGGTCCGATCTGGTGGTCGGCTCACGCTGGAAGGGCGGCAGCGACGAGCTTTTCGGTGACATGGGCAAATTTATCCGCAGCACCGGCAGTTCCATAATCACCCTGTCGATCAATTACCGCTGGCATGTCAAGCTGACCGATAGCCAGAACGGTTTCCGGGCCATTTCCACCGAGGCGGCGCGGACCATCATGATGACAGAAGATATTTTCACCATCGAGCAGGAAATGATAATGAAGTGCCTGAGGCGGGGCTTCCGTATCTCCGAAGTTCCCACTCATGAATATCAGCGACGTGCAGGTGAATCCCAGATCGTGGTGTGGAAGGTCGCCTACAGGTATGTCTGGTGCCTGATCAAGAACCTTATCAAATAAGACAGTCCGGATATCGCCGCCCCTTGTGATGAAAGTAGTCCTGGTTGCTCCCAACTCAAGCGCCCACACTGTAACCCCACCCCTGGGGCTGGGTTATCTGGCGGCCTGTGTCCAGCAAAGAGGCCACGAGGTGGCGCTGCTGGATCTCGCCAGGCGGCGGCTGGGCGCCGAGAGCGGGGTCAGGGAGCTTGCCCTGCTGAAGCCCGACCTCATAGGTATCAGCATCCTCAGCACCGCCTATCTTCCCGCCCAGGAGCTGATTGCCGCCATCAAGCAGAAATTGCCGTCCGTACCGCTGGTGATCGGCGGTCCCCATGTCACGGCGGTCCCCGATGACGCTCTGAAGAACCTGGGGGTGCCGCTGGGGATCATCGGCGAGGCGGAGCTGGTGTTCCCCCGGGTAGTCGATGCGCTGGCGGCCGGCCGCAGCCCTGACGGTGAGCTGGCGAGTGTCTGCCGGCTGGTCGGTGATGAGGTCAGCTGCAGCCGGCGCTCGCCATTCATCGAAGACCTGGATTCCCTGCCCTTTCCGGCATGGGAGCTGATGGACCCCCGCACATATCCGGACCTGCCGCACCAGCTGCTTTCCCGGAAGTTTCCCGTGGGTTCGGTCATGACCAGCCGCGGCTGCCCCTTTGACTGTACTTTCTGCGCCTCTACCACCCTTTGGGGGAAGAGATGGCGGACGCGGTCGCCGGAGAACGTGGTGGATGAGATTGAGATGCTGGTTAAGGATTACCAGGTGCAGGAGATACATTTCGAGGATGATAATTTCACCCTGAAGCGCAGCCATGCGGCCGCCATCTGTGAAGAGATGCTGCGGCGCGGGCTGGATATCGTCTGGAGCACACCCAACGGCGTGCGCATCGATTCGCTGGACGATGAACTGCTGGACCTGATGCGGCGCTCCGGTTGTTACGCCCTGGGGTTCGGCATCGAATCCGGCAGCCAGAAGGTGCTGGACATCAACCACAAGAGGCTGAACCTGGAAAAAGTGGCCGGCAAGGTGGAGATGGTCAAAGGTCACGGCATCGAGACCAACGGCTTCTTCATCATCGGCCTGCCGGGAGAGACGGTGGATACCATCAAGGAGACCGTATCCTTTGCCCTGAAGGTTCCTTTCGACCGGGCCAATTTCGGCCTGCTGGCTCCCCTGCCCGGATCGGCCATCTTTCAGGAGCAGGTACTGGACCGTTCCCGGGATGGAAGCATAGATTACAGGGCTTTCAACTATTTCACGCCGTTCCCGATGGGGGATCTTGATGCCAGGCAGCTGAATCGCTGGCAGCGCCGGTCGGTTCTGAGATTCTACGGACGCCCCCATCAGATGTGGCATCTGCTCCGCAATACGCGGCCCGGCCAGGTAAAAGAGATACTGAAGGCCCTGATCTCCTACAGCAATTGAGAGGTTGAGAGGTTGATCCGGATGATGATCATCACATGAGAGTGCTGTTACTGAACCCGCCGCCGGAGCAGGGGGTGAACGTCATCAGGGAGGGGCGTTGCATGCAGAGGACCGACGCCTGGACGACCGTATGGTCGCCGGTGTCCCTGGCGACCGTCGCCGCCGTGCTGAGGGACGAGGGGTTCGAAGTCAGGATACGCGACGGCAGCGTCGAGGATATCAGCGGCGAGGATGTCAGCCGGGAGGTCAGGGACTGGCAGCCGTCGCTGGTGGTGATAAACACGGCTACCACCTCCATCGATCAGGATATCGCCGTGGCGGCGCTGGTAAAGGACGCCGCTCCCGCCTGCCGGACGCTGGTCATGGGCATACATCCCAGCACCCTGCCGGATGAATGTTTTGCCATCAACGACCGGCTGGACATCATCGTTCGCGGCGAACCGGAATACTCCATACGGGACGCGGCCGCGGCCATAAGCGAGGACAGGTCTCTGGAAGGTATCCCGGGGCTCTCCTATCGCCGGGACGGTATCGTCCACCATAATGAGAGGCGGCCGTTCATCGAGGATCTGGACGAGCTGCCGTTCCCGGCCTGGGACCTGGTGGACACCGGCCGCTACCGGCTGCCCTTCACCGGCAAGCGGTACCTGCTGGTCGCCAGCGCCCGCGGCTGTCCCTACGCCTGCACCTTCTGCGCCAGCAAGGCTTATTACGGGGCCAGGGTACGCAAACGGTCTCCCGCCAGGATCGTGGACGAGATATCCTGGATCAGGGACAGCTTCGGTATTCGGGATTTCCTGTTCTGGGCGGAGTCCTTCACCAATGACCAGGATTACGCGATAGCCACCGCCCGGGAGATGATCGATCGCAACCTGGACGTCAGCTGGGTATGTAACAGCCGGGTGGATACGGTATCCCCCGAGTTTTTAAGGACCATCAAGGAAGCCGGCTGCTGGATGATCGGGTTCGGCATCGAGAGCGGCAGCCAGGAGATACTGGACGCGGTAAAAAAGAAAACCACTATCACCGATGTGGTCACCGCCGTGAGGATGGCCCATGAGGTGGGGCTGGAAGTAACCGGTCACTGCATCCTGGGCCTGCCCGGTGAAACAGAGGAATCGCTGCAAATGACGATAGATCTCGCCAGGTTCCTCAGGCTGGACTATGCGCAGTTCTATTGCGCCGTCGCCTTCCCCGGCTCCGAACTTTACGAACAGAGCATCGAGAACGGATGGCTCGGTGAGACGGACTGGAAATACTTCGAGCAGAACACCTCTATCCTTTCTACGCCCTCACTGAGCACTGAACAGGTCATGGCCGCCAGGGACCGGGCTTATCTGAGCTTCTATCGCCAGCCGCATGTGGTCATGAAAACGCTGGGAAAGATAAAGTCCACCGGGGACATCGGCGCCCTGGCGCGCATGGCGAAGGATTTCCTTCATTGGGCCTGAGGTTCAAACCATGCCGGTTTTGCCTCAGCCGGTGGTCACCAGGACGATACCCGCCAGGATCAGGGCTATGCCCATCAGCTTCCCGGTGGACATCGGTTCCTTCAGGTAGAGCCGGGCGATACCGGTGATCATGGTGAAATTAAGGCCGATCTGCAGAGGATAGGCAAGCGAGAGGTCGGTAACCCTCAGCTCCGTGATCCACAACACCTGAGAGACGGCATAGGCGGCGACACCGACGATAATCACCGGTTTCAGCAGTGTATGGTGAAGGGTGCCGATAGTGATGGGCGCTTCACCCGGCCCGCGGTCCGCCCCCAGCTTTAACAGCGTGTTGCCCAGGGCCGCGAAAAGCGAGACGGAGAGTACCAGCGGGATCCAGGCGGCATCCATGTCAATCCTGTTTCCCCCGCTCCCGCCGCCGCGGTGAGGCCGGGGCGAGATCCCGGGAAAAGATGTGAACAACGACAATACCCGCCAGAACCATCACGGTGCCGGACAGCCGCCTGACGCTGTACCTCTCGTCGAGGTAGATGCCGGCGGCCAGCGAAATATTAATGAAGGTCATGCCTACGAATATCGGATAGGCATGGCTGATGTGATGTTTGCTCAGAACGTAGATCCACAGGGCCATGGCGGCGAGTCCAAGTATCGCGCCCAGCCAGACCCAGGGGATCTGGATAAGGACCAGCGGGTCGGTCAAGGCGCCGCCGGCCCGGGAGGCGCCGACCTTCAGCATGACATCGGCCGTGCTCGCCAGTAAAGTAATGCCGATAATCATGAAGATCATGACTGAAAACCAGGGGGGGATGTGCCGATGTATTCCTCCATGCCTTGCTATACTACCATACACAGCATATTTACTTACCCGGACGGTGTGATTTGAAAGTACTTCTTATCAATCCCCCTTACCGGTCCCAGATTATCCGGCGTTATGTCTGCTCATACAACGCGCCAAACTTTCTGTTCCCCCCCATGGAACTGATGTATCTGTCGGCGCAGGCCAGGGCGGAGGGTGGTTGCCAGGTGCGTCTGATGGACTGCATCGCCGAGGCCTTGTCAGCGGAAGAAGCACTGGAGCAGGCCGGAAGATACGATCCCGATATGGTCGTCGCCATTATGGCGATCGAATTCTTCGATAATGACGTGGAATTCATGGCAAGACTGAAAAAGGAGTTACCGGGAGCGATGGTGGGCACCTTCGGCCACCTTCCCAGCAGTTTCAGCCACGAATGCCTGAGGGCGACGGAAACCGATTTTGTGCTGGTCGGCGAGCCGGACAACTCCTTCCGCAAGGCTCTCCAGAGGCTGATGAACAATCAACCGCTGGAAGGTGACGGTGTGGCTGCCATGAAAGATGACGGGCAGTTCATCCCCGCCGATTATCAGCGGATCGAATCTCTGGACGAACTGCCGTTCGCCGACCAGGCCGCCATCGACCATTCCCGCTACGGCGAGCCGTTTTTCGGCCACCCCTATACCACCTTCCAGTCTTCGAGGGGATGCCCGTTCCCCTGCGTGTATTGTGTCAGGACCTACGGCCGCAAGTTCGTCAAGGCTTCCGCAGAACATGTGGTCAGTGAGGTGAGGTCGGCGGTGGAGGGCTCCGGCATCAGGTACTTCCGTTTCATGGACGATACCTTTACCGCCTCCCGGGAGAGAGCGCTGCAGATATGCGCCGGGCTGCGTGACCTCTCCAGCGAGATAACCTGGAGCTGTCTCACCCGTCCCAATACCATTGACGGGGAGGTGGCCGCGGCACTGCGGGATGCGGGCTGCCGCCGCATCTATGTGGGCATCGAGAGCGGCTCACAGAAAGTGATCGATTACCTCAAGCGTGGTTACCGGCTGGATGCGGTAATGGACAACCTCAGGGAAGTACGGCAGAGCGGCCTGGAGATGGTCGGCTGGTTCATCGTGGGGTCCCCGGTGGAGGAGCGGGCGGATTTCGAGCAGAGCATCGCCCTGGCAAAGAAGCTGAAACTGGAATTCATCGCCGTCTCCACTCTGGTTCCCTACCCCAATACGGAGCTGTTCGAGCGGGAGAAGGACAACATCGTCTTTTCCCTGAAGCCCTATACCTGTGAATTCAGGAATCAGGCCGGCACCGGCCGGGAGGCGGAGTTCTACCGCCGCTATTATTTAAACCCCGCCTATATCGCCAGGAAGATAGGGAGTCTGACCCGCCATCCCGGTGAGAGCATCAGGGCTTCCAGGGAGTTCCTGCGGTACGTGGTGGCCTCCCGCCGCGATAATCACCGGAAGGATCTTCTGTGAACGCCGTCGAACCGGATCATCCCCGGGCCGAAGCAGGTGAGGGACCACGGATAAGCGTGCTGGTTCCCTGCTTTAACGAAGCAACGATCATCAGGAGCAGTTACGAGAAGCTCAAGGAGGCCTGTCGGGCGCTGCCGGTGACCTACGAGATCATTTTCGGCGATGACGGCAGCACCGACGGCACCCTGGAGTCGTTAAGGAGATTGGCCGGGGAGGATGCGGCGGTAAAGGTGGCCAGCCACTACCCCAACCGGGGGGCGGGGTTCACATACCGGCAGATGTACGGGATCGCCGCGGGAGAGATAATCTTTCAGATGGACGCCGACATGGCGATGCCGCCGGAGAGGACTCTGCCGGAACTGCTAGAATCACTGGAGGGAGCCGACATGGCCGTGGGGTCGAGGTATGCCGGTATCCGGGCCGACTATCCGTTGAAGCGCCGGATATTCAGCCGCGGCTACACTCTGCTGACACGCCTGTTGTTTCACCTCGACATTACCGATACCCAGACAGGTTTTATGGCCTTTTACCGGAAGATTCTGGCGGATGTCGACCTGCGGTCCGATGGTTTCGAGCTGTTGACGGAGCTGGTCGCCCAGGCAAACGCATGTGGGTACAGGGTTGTGGAGGTGGGATTGCCCTGGCGTCATGATACTACCAGCGGCGAGACCGATGTCTGGAAAGAGAGCGTGAAGATGCTGGTGGGGACGATCAGGGTCAAGCGTCGTTTCAACCGGTTCCTGAAGGGACGGTTGCCGGCCACGGCCGCCGAACGGACAAAGACCTATGACCGGAAAGCTGACCATGATTAGCGTAGACAAGATCCCCATCGGGGCGATGAAGATCCTTTCCTGCTACCACGAGGTGCGGCAGATACTGGAGGGCAAGATGCCCGTTCCCCGCACCATGGAGTTCTTCCTGTCCAATACCTGCAACCACGCCTGTGCCGGCTGCCATTCCCGGTATATGCACAAAGACGAGGAGCGCTTTCTTGATTTCGAAATTTTCAAGGAGGTCGTGACCGACATAGCCGAGCTGGGGGTGGAGGGAGTGGAGATATCGGGAGGGGGGGAGCCGCTGCTTTACCCCAGCATCGTCCCGGCGATAGCCTTCATGCGCAGCCGGGGCCTGAAAGTGGGGATGTTCACCAATGGCACCCTGCTGAACGACGAGCTGTCGGAGTTCCTGGTGCAGAATCTGCTGTTCCTGCGGGTGGCCTTTGACGCGGGCACCCGGGAAACCTACCGGAAGATCCATGGGCGGGATGAGTTCGAAACCCTTGTCAGGAATCTTGAGGATCTGGCAGACCGGAGAACCAGGACAACCGGGGAAGGGGAAGGCGCGGCGCGGCGGTTAAAATACGGCAGCGCCACCATCGGCGCTAAATACCTGGTTTCCAGCAAGAACTGGCCGGAGCTGGCTGTCGCCGCGGAGCTTGCCAGGGACATGGGGCTGGATTACCTTCAATACAAGGCACTGCGCGCCAGCAAGTTCACCCTGGAAGGCGATGAGCTGGAGCGTGCCGGCGAAGTCGCGCAGCGGGCCATGGAGCTCTCGGATGAATCATTCCAGGTTTTCGGCAGCCTGGAAAAGACGAAAGTCATCGGACGCTGCTTTCTCAACCCCATCCATCCGGTGATCGACGCCACCGGCACCATGTACCTCTGCGCCTTTTTCCATCATCGCAAGAAAACACACCGCATCGGCAATGTCTATAACAAGAGCTTTCCGGAGATCTGGTACAGCCGGCGTCACCTCGATGCGTTTCACGCCACCAGGCCCAGGGAATGCGCCGTGTTCGACTGTCCGTTCCACGAGGCGGCCGTGCTGGCGCGCGACTGGATAGTTGAAAACCGGAAACACCTGGAATTCATCTAGTCATGGATGTTCCTTATATCGATCTGAAGGCCGGTTATGAAGACCTTAAAGACGAGATAGACGCGGCTGTCTCCCGGGTACTTGCCGGCGGCTGTTTCGTGCTGGGTGAAAACGTAGAAGCCTTTGAGGAAGAATTCGGACGCTGGCTGGGAGGGGTGGAGGTCGCCACAGTGAATTCCGGAACCGATGCCTTGTACCTGGCGCTCAAGGCGCTGGACATCGGTGCCGGTGACGAGGTGGTCACCGTTTCCCATACTGCGGTGAACACGGCCCTGGCCATCTCCAAGACCGGGGCCAGGCCGGTTCTCCTGGATGTGGATGAGGATACATACTGCATGAATACGGAGGGGCTGGAAAGGGTGAGGACCGACCGGACCAGGGCGGTCATGCCGGTGCATCTTTATGGACATCCGGCGGACATGGACCCCATTATGGCTTTTGCCGGGGAACACGGACTGGCCGTGATAGAGGATTGTGCCCAGGCCCATGGCGCCGCGTACAAGGGGCGCGCCGCCGGGACCATCGGTACCGTGGGCTGTTTCAGTTTTTATCCCACAAAGAACCTGGGGGCTTGCGGCGATGGCGGCGCCGTGGTTACCGCCGACAGCGGCCTGGCGGCCAAGATCCGCTCCCTGGCCAACTGCGGCCAGGGCCAGCAGCGATACCTGAACATCTACAAGGGCGACGTCAGCCGGCTGGACGAGATACAGGCGGCAATACTACGGGTAAAGCTGAAGAGGCTGGATGAATATTCGAACAGGCGCCGGCGGGCGGCGTCTGTTTATCGCCGGGGGCTGTCCGGCTCGGGATTGATACTGCCGGTGGAGCGGGAATGGGGTCGCCATGTTTATCATCTGTTCGTTATCCGCACAGCCAGGCGGGATGAACTGCAGTCGTACCTGTCAACCAGGGGGGTGCGGACCCTGGTCCACTATCCGGTCCCGGTGCATAAGCAGCCGGCTTATGCAGATGAGACGGGGGGTATGGTCCTGCCGGTCACTGAACGGATAGTGAAGGAGATCCTTTCGCTGCCCGTTTTCCCTGAGATCGACCAGGCACAGCTCGGCCAGGTGATCGATACCATTCTGGCCTTCCTACAGGAGCACCAGGATTGTCTGCAGCCGTCCTCCTGAGAAAACGCCTGACGGCCTGGCTGCCGCCGGCGCTGTCGGCGGGTTGCGGGGTCTTCGCCTGGGCGCTGACGGGCGCGCTGGGCTGGGCGCCCGGGGCACGGCTGGCGGCGGTCCTGGCGGCGGCTCTGGGACTGATGGCGGTGTGGCTGGCGGAATCCGGGATTGTTTCCAGGTTGACGGGCCTCCCCCTGCAGGATGCATCGTGCAAGGTCGCCGTCTCCCTTGTGCCTTTCATTGTTTTCCCGTTATCCTCGCCGTACCTCAGCCACAGGGTGTTCAGTTCCTTTCTGAAAGGGAACCCATCGCCCACCCGGCTGGCCGCGCTCTGTCTATGGCTGCTGGGACTCTCGGTGGCCGGCAGCATCTGCATAAAGCTGCTGTTATTCTGGCGGCGCTCAGACAGGGTGACCGCCGCCCTGGAGAAAAACTCAGTACGCATACTCTGGGGGGGGACGGCCCTGTATTTTGTGGTGTTCGCCGGGCTCGCCCTGCTGGCTTACAGCCAGTTCCGCTATCACAGTGACCTGGCCCAGTACAATCAGACCCTGTGGGCGACGCTTCGGGGCGATTTTTTTTATTCATCCCTGGAGGAGACCTCCGGTAGCTACCTGAGCACCCACGTATCGCCGTTCCTGTTGATGATCCTTCCGGTTTATGCCCTGTACCAGTCGCCGATAACGATCCTGGTGCTGAGGAGCCTGGCGCTGGCCCTGGCCGCGGTCCCGCTGTTTTATTGTGTCCGCCGGCTCACCGGCAGCGGGATTGCCGGGCTGTTGCTGTCGGCGGCGTTCCTGTTCCATCCGGAGATAGTCTCACAGCACTTTACCTCAGGTTATGAAGTGGTTTTCGTCGCTGTGTTCTTCTTCGCGGCTTTTTATTTCTTCATGGAGAAGCGGTTCGGCCTGTTCATGTTTTTTCTGTTGATGGTGTTGACGGTTCGGGAAGACTTTATCCCGGTGGCCCTGGTCTTCTCCTTCTATTCGTTATTGAAGCGCATGCCCTGGAAATGGGTTGTGGCGCCGTTCGCGGCCTGGATCGTCTGGCAGTCGGTGGTGGTACTGATATTCGCGGCCACGACCGAACACTGGGTGTTTAATTTTTATTACGGGCATTTCGGCGACTCGCCGGCGCAAATGGTTAAAACGATAGCAGGCCACCCCCTTTATGCCCTGGAGGAGACCTGGCGTTTGCAGAAAAGCTATGTTTACAATCTGCTCATGCCCATGGGTCTGGTCCTGCCCTGGACCAGCCTGGTGAGTATCTTCGCACTGCCGAACCTGGCGACATTCTTAGCGCGCAGCAATGATGTTTCCCTGGCGGCGGGGGGGATCGCCCATTACTCGGTTTTGATAGTATCAGCACTCTGGCTGGGTATCGTCAGTTTCATCAACAGGGCGCAGCAAAGGGTTCCGGCAGCGGATCGACGCAGAACAGCTATAATATTCTCGGTGATATTCATTACCCTGATCGGTTCAGCCGCGCACCTGTGGACCTATAACCTGCCGCTGGGGAAGCCGGCGGCGGCAGCAGCCCTGGACAAGGCGATCGATATGGTGCCCGCGGACGCTCCTGTGGCCTCCAACGACGGACGGGTCTTTCCGCGGCTCTCATCGCGCTGGGGCCTGTATGAGCCGCTGATCTGGGCAGTACCGGAGGAACCGGACCGGCTGCCGCAGGGCCTGGAACAGCTGGAGCGAGCCGATTATGTGATCCTGAAGCCGTTCGGGAACCCGCTTTATAATGACGAGGGGTCCTTCAGCTTCGTGGTCGCTCCGGGCAGCCCCTACCGGCTGATATTCGAAGAGGACGGCATAAAGGTCTATAGAAGAGTGGACTGAAGGACCAACCTGATGGATGAAAATATGAAAACAACAAGAGATGCAGTCACCAGGCCCCGGCTGAGTTCGGGCAGGATCCTGTTCCTGCTGATCCTGCTGGCGATGATAGTGCGCGTCGTAGCGGTACTGTCGCGGCAGATGATCATGCTGGACGAAACCGCCTATGTGCGCCTGGCGCAGGACCTTGTATCCGGAAACGGCATGAAGGATATCACCGAGGTAGGCAGGACCGCTACCCACTTCTCACCGTTGCTGCCCTTGTTGATAGCCGGTTTATCCACCATTGTCAGGGATTATGTCGTAGCCGCCTACGTGATCGTGATAGCCTTCGGCAGCCTGATCCTGCTGCCGACCTATCTGCTGGGGAAAGAGTTCGTCAGCGAGAGGGTGGGGCTGATGGCGGCGGCGATCGTCGCGGTGCTGCCGCTGGTTGTTGACTACTCATCCAGGATCTACAACGAGAGCGTCTACGTTTTTTTCCTGACGTTGGCATTTGTGTTCGGGTTCCACATGATCAGAGGGTGCCGGGTGCTATGCAGCACGCTGGCGGGAGCCTCGCTGGGGCTTGCCTATCTCGCCAATCCCGCGGCCATCTATTATCCTGTTCTTTTCCTGGCCCTGCTGGCGGCGCGGAGTATTTACTTCGGCCTGTGGCGCCAGATGATCAAGGCCATGCTGATCTTCCTGCTGTGCTTCGCCGTTTACGCCGTACCCTACTTCGTTTTCCTCCACGCGGAGCTGGGCGAGTGGACCTATAGTGGGAAAACCACCGGCGGCAACTACTATACCGCTACCCATGATCTCAGCTACGGCACCCTGGCCTGGGAGAAGAAGCTTCAGGGGCTCACCGACGACGGACAGGACATTGTCGCCCTGCGCCTCGATAAATACAACGACCCCTTGAAGAATATCGTCAGGGAGCCGGTGCTGGCGACCAAGGTCTTTGCCCGGCAGGGCTACATCCTTGTCACGGAGGAGCTGCCGAAGATACTGCCGCTGTGGCTGCTGCCGCTGCTGGGCCTTGGTCTGTTCGCCAGTGGCTGGGACCGCCGGCGGGCGGCGGGCGTCGGCTATTTTCTTCTGCTAATGCTGCCGGCTCTGTTCATCATCGCCTTCTATGTGCATGACCGTTTCTTCCTGCCGTTCCTGCCCCTGATAGCCATATGGGTGGCCCAGGGCTGGCAGCGGCTGGAGCAATGGGGCGATGAGACACTACTCCTGTCCTTCGGCGAGGAACGCCATTCGTCCTGGCGGTCCAGGGTCCCCTGGCTGGTGGGTATCGCCGTCCTGGCGCCGCTGCTGCTGTTCTCGTTATCCACGGTGCTGAGGAAAAGCTATCCGACTGAATACCGGGTAGCGGGTGAGTGGATCAAGGAGACTGCGGGACCGGGGGAAAGGATACTCAGCAGGTATTATTCTCCGGCTTTTTACGCTGACGGGATAGAGGTCATCCTTCCTTACGCCGACTATCAAAGCACCACTGATTACGCCCGCGAGAAAGACGTCGACTACCTGGTGATCGGCAAGCGGGAGCTTGCTGACTGGCGGCCGGAACTTTTCGAGCTGCTGTCGTCTGCGGATGAACACCCGCAATGGGTGCTGGTCAAGACTCTTTATAAAGGGACCGATCGTGAGCTAATGATCTTCAGGCTGAACCAGACGGACCCCGGGTGAGCTGTTGTGGCCAATAAACAAACCAGGCAGAACGGCAGGTTATGACCAGGAATAACAGAAAGAAAATCACCCTGCTTTATCCCAGGAACCATTTCGACAAGGTCTATCACCCCTGGACCTGGGCGCCGCTACCCATAATGGCGGTGTCCGCGCCCCTGTTCGCCGAAGGGTACGATGTGGTGCTGCTGGACGCCAACCTGGAACCGCACTGGCGCCAGCGCCTGGTGGAAGAGTGCCGCGGCTCGCTGATGCTGGGCATCAGCTGCATGACCGGGCCTCAGATACATTTCGGGCTGGAGGCGGCGAAAGCCGTGAGGCAGGCGGGCTTGAAGCTGCCCATTATCTGGGGTGGTTACCATCCCTCCATCCTGCCGGAGCAGACCAGCCGCAACCGGTTCGTCGACGCGGTGGTGCGGGGCCAGGGGGAGCTGACGTTGCTGGCGCTGGCCGGCCGGCTGAGCCAGGGCGAGGATTTCTCCGACCTGGAGGGCATAACCTTCACCCGTGAAGGCGAGACCGTGTCCAACCCGGGGCGCAAGGTGGCGGATATCAACCGGTTCCCCCGCCTGCCCTACGAGAAGCTGGAGCAGCCCCGGCGATACCTGAACAACATGCACGTGGGTTCGCGCGTGATCAACTATGTTTCCAGCCAGGGCTGCCCGTCCCGCTGTCAGTTCTGCGCCGAGCCTCTGGTCTACGGGCGTCGCTGGAAGGCCTATACCCCTGACAGGGTGCTTGCCGACCTGGAGTTCCTGGAGAGCTTCCTGGGCGTAAACGGCATAATGTATTTCGATTCCACCTATTTCGTCAACGAACGCCGCGCGGTGGAGATCTCCCAGAAGATGGTGGAGAAGGGAATGCGGTTCGGCTGGGCCGCTAACGCCCGGGCGCCGCAGCTGGGGAAGTTCGAGGACGCCACCTTCGACGTCCTCAAGCAGAGCGGGCTCTGGGCCTTCCTGGTGGGAGCCGAGAGCGGTTCGGAGACGCAGCTGCATACCATGCAGAAGGACATAGAGCCCCGGGACATCCTGGAGGCGGCGCGGGTGGCCACCCGGCATGGCGTCAAGATCTCCTACAGCTACATCGTCGGTTTCCCGGGCGAGTCGGAGCAGGAGATAGAGGAGACCTGGCAGGTGATGGAACAGGTGTCGCGTATCGTCGGCGAGTACAATTCGCAGCTGCACTTCTACGCGCCCACGCCGGGCAACGCTCTGTATGACCGTGCCCTGGAACTGGGGCTTGAAGGCCCCGGCTCGCTAGAGGAGTGGGCAGCGTTCAGCACCGTGAAGGGGGGCCTGCCCTGGATGAGCAAGAGTTTCCAGAACCGCATGAAGCAGCGGGAGTTCTACCTGGTTTACGGCTATCCCTCCGAATGGGTGCGCCGCCGGGCGGCGCGCAGCCGCCTGCGCGCCGCTTATGTCAAGGCGGCCACCGGGCTCAGTTCCGCCAGGTGCCGGCGGCAGTACTGGGGGCTACCCATCGACTGGTGGTTGCTGCGGGGGGTTCGCGGCGCCGTCTCCAGCGAATAATTTGGTTATTATTAACCAGAACGTACAGAAACTGCATCATGATATTCTGCCGATAGAGTGTAAAATTAAATAATACATGTGAAAGTGTAAGTGGGATTCTGGTTTGGACGAATGCTCCGGAGCGAGCCTAATAGCCGAAGGCTTGCCCGGGGCTTTCTGCTTGCGGCGGTCTGCCATGACGACCGGAGATGACCAGGGCAAGGGCGGGGATGAGGTGGGACTTAGTTGAGAAAAAACACGGTTTTTGTTCTCGGGCTGTTTCTGGCCCTGGCCCTGGTGCTCCCGGCATATGCCGTTTACGGCGAGTCACCGGTGGTGTCAGACCCGTTGGATCAGGTCAACTTCGCCATCAGCGGCCGCCGGACCGTGGTCTGGGTGGACAAGCGCGCCGGCAACTGGGATATCTATCAGGCCCGTATCGATATTAATCCGCCTGCGATCGACGACCTGCAGCCGATACCGGGGGCGACGGTGAACAACTCCTGGGCGCCGGTATCCGCCGAGGTCGTTGATAAGGGGGTGGGTGTAGACCAGGCATCCGTCCATGTCTACCTGGACGGCGCGGATATCACCGCCGGCGCCAACATCAACGGCGGTCTGGTCCAGTAACGGATGGCGCCAGAAACGGACCACGGCCTTGACGACGGAACGCACCAGGTACAGATCGTCGCCGCCGACCTGGACGGACTGGTTGCCGAGCAGACATGGTCGTTCACCGTGACCTCGCCCCGGTTGACGCTGGCGAACACGAAAACATACTGGCCCAGCTTCGCCGCCTATCAGCAGTGGCGGCTGATGGTCGATTACCGGGTGAGGAACCTGGGTACGGGTTCGTGTCTGGCCGGAGAGGTCACCAGCGGTTCGGCTACCTACGGAGTCCTGCCCCTGGGGCCGTTGCCGGTGGCACTGGGTGAGTTCACCGTTGACGGCTCCCTGGCCTACAGCTTCACCTATTACGTGTCGCCGGGCGTCAGCAGGTTCACAGCGGTGAACAACGCCAGCTGTCTCGACGAAGGCAGCAACCCTCACTGGTTCTCGGATCCGGCGCCTGTCTGAGGATTATCTACTGGGAATCGTCCCCCGATCGTCCGGTTCCAAACCGCCCGCCGGCAGCGGCTCTACGTCAGTAAAAGCATATGTGCTACGCTTACATCGATGGATAATGAACGGGGATTCAAAAGCACGGGACACGGTAAAAGGATCGTTATGACAGCAAGATTGGGAAAGACCGGCCTCCGGGTGTTCCCCCTGGGATTGGGTGGCATACAACTGGCAGGGATCGACCGCCTGGAAGCGGAACGGGTGATCAAGGCATGTGTGGACGGAGGTATCAATCTGGCGGAGACCGGCGAGGGCTATGGCGACAG
>BDUA01000038.1 GCA_002897715.1 bacterium BMS3Abin01 | reverse complement strand
CCTTAAATATAAAGGTACTTCAGTAGGTTGGTACATTGCAGCCAATGCTTGCCGGTCCGCTTCAGCCTGAACAGCCAGTTGTGTTTGCCGTTCTGCTTCAACTTGCGCTTTATATTCTGCTGCTTTAGCAGCCACACATGCTGTCTTCGCGCAATCGGAAAGAATTGTTAACCCTCTTTTTGAAGCGGTCAACGTAGGCATAGTCAAAGTACCGCTTTCGCTAACATTTTCTTTATTATTACTTGCTTGACTTCGTGAATAGATGCCAATAATGAGGGCTGATGTTAGCATTATTGCCAATATGAACACTAACCATTTCAGCCCTTTCATTGCCCTTTTCTCCTAATCTTCTTAATATTTGTACGGTCCTATTAATTCTTATTTAACTACATTCCCCACCACCGCTCTCGGAAATGTTAGTGTTGCCGCAGACATTTTGATTCAAAGTTTAATAGAGTGTAAGCCTCATCTTCAAAAGGAATACCTTATTGACAACCCACACCGTTTCCATCCCTATCAAGGCCATATATATCAGTGCCAACCACATTTACCGGTCCCTGGACATATGCCGGCCCGTTGCCGCTACCCCCAGCACAGTCAACATCACTTGCTATAGGTACACATGCACCTGAGTAATTTGGATCACACTCGGGTTGTACTGTAAGTGGAGACGCTGGAGGAGGCGGCTGTACGACCGGGGCCGTGATAGTACTGGTGGTCTTTGTGCTTACTGTGGAACCGTGGCCTGCGGACGAGTTATTAAGGAGCGTTGTAAAATCACAACCACTGCTGGCCAACATAATGCATATGGCACTGATTACCAGAAGACCTTTCGTCCCGCCCGAAAACATTTGACCTGCTCCAATCGCCCGCTCCATTTGATTGTAGGGGAGATTTAATATACTGCTCTACAAGAAGGGTGTCAACTATTTTCAGAAACATCAACCCATATATACTTTAGAAACGGTAACAGGCTTCGAACCCATTGACAACTGATTACAAATTCTCAGCGAGCTTATTGAGGAATTCTGATGTATCTTGGCTATGCAAGTTCACTTCTTAAGCTGCCTAATGCATTTAGACTTCCTTGGTGAGAATCGATGCCTCTGGAGTTGGAGTTGGCCCGCTTTCGTTGACAGCTTAAGTGTAAAAGTCAACAGCTTCCCTGACAGTCGCCCTCTTTGAGACGTTGTGGCGGCTAGGCCGCTTTTTTCTGTTTCACCTCCTTCGTTTTCGTCGTTTTCCCGATCAGCTTCTTGCCTTCAAGGAAGGTCTCATATGGTCTGCGGCCCATGTTGCGGTAACCGCGATGGGGCCGCTTGTGATTGTAGTGATTTAGCCACTGGTCCAGGTTCTTCTGCAGTTCCTCCACATTGGCGTAGAACTTCTTTCTGAAGGTCTCGCGAAAGAACTCGTCCAGGATCGTGCGGTTGAAGCGCTCCACGAAGCCGTTGGTCCTGGGCGTGCCCACCTTGCAGTAGCGGTGCTCGATGTCGTTGAGCTGCAAAAACAGCTCGTAGGGATGTGATTCCAGGCGTCCCTTGAACTCCGTTCCCCGGTCGGTGAGGATGGATGTGACCGGCACCTTCTCCTTCTCATAGAAGGGCAGCACCCGGTCGTTCAGGAGATCGGCAGCGGTGATGGGGATCTTGGCGCTGTAGAGCTTGCCGAAGGCCAGCGACGAATAGGTATCCACGGCGGCCTGCAGGTAAATCCTGCCCACGCCTTTGAGCGTCCCTACATAGAAGGTATCCTTGCTTATCAGATACCCCGGATGCGGGCTCTCCACGTGGCGCTCCTTGAACTGGGGGTTGTGCTTCTCAAGCAGCCTGATCTGCTCCTCGGTGAGTTTCACCTTCCTTCCGGCAGTCTTCTCCTCCAGCTTAAGCAGGCGCTTGTAGCGGGTCTGAAGGTCGTTCCTGATGCGGATGTTCCTCACCGTGACCGGCGCCAGCTGAATGTTTTCCATGGCGAGTTCATCGGCGATGCGCTGCTGGCCCCAGGCCGGTGCTCGATCGACATGTCGATTACTTTCTTTTCGAGCTTGGGCGGCGTTTTGGTGGGAACGCTCCCCGGAACCGTTGGCTTGTCGAGCAGTCCGTCGAAACCGTGCTCCTGGAACGACCTCTTAATCTCGTAGAACTGCTGGCGGGAGTAGCCCATGATCTTGCAGGCCTCCGATACGTTCCTCAGTTTCTCGGCCAGCTGTAGCATTGAGAGCTTGCGGTGTGCTACCTTCTCTTTGGCGGTCATCTTTTTCCTCCTTTGAGTAAGTTATTTCTTGTCGAAACAATCTTATCTCAAAGAGGGCGGATGGCCGCTTTTAGCTGGCCGGGGTGTCAGGTGAGAGGTTAACTTTTACAATTTCAGCAGCATAGGCGGCTGGCAAAGTAAAAGTGTCAACAGAAACGGGGTAACTCCAACTCCAACTCCAAGAGGCCGCTTTTTATAAGTTCAGTTACTCGCCAACGATATTCTCCTGTGAACCCTTTTTAACAATACGTCTCAACAGGAAAAACCCACCTGTAACAACTCCAAGAGACACTAAGATTAACATGATTGAAAAAACTATATGGCGCTCTTGTGAAATGTTCCTGATCGAAAGTGCTGCTGTTAACAGGCCTGATAATACCCAAGCATATCCGGTTAATATAGTAAGTATCGCTTCAAGCGTTTTGGAGAAAGACTTTTTCCGAAAAGCGATAAAGATCAGAAACAGCCCTGTCGCTGCTGGCAATACGACCACTATTGTTATCAAATAAAAAGTAGTAAACGCAGAGGCGTCAATTCCATCAGCCATACTGATGATTAAACCCAAACTAAATAGCACCAATAAGAATCCTGCGGTGATAGATATTACACGCAACATAGTAAACCACTTTCGAGTTTTTTCTCCCATTGAACTCTCATTATTAATAATAATGATGATGATAAGTCTACCATAAGGAAGACATACTGTCTCTTAGAATACTGCGAACCAAAGTCCTGATACTTGACGATAACCAGAGTAGATATCGGCCTCAAGGCTCTGGGCGATATCCTGGTGATGGGCAAACTCCTTGCCGTTATCGAGAGTAAGCGTATGCACCAGATCCTCAAATGGCTTCAGCAGTCCTGTCGCGGCGTCGCGGACCTGGCCGGCTGTCTTTCTGGCGAGTTTCTCAATCAGGATGAAGCCCGTTTTGCGCTCCACCAGGGAGATCAGCGCACCCTGGTGTCTTCTGCCGATGACGGTGTCGCCCGCCCAGTCACCCAGGCGGCTTCTTTTATCGGCGATGGCGGGGCGCTCATCGATGGAGACCCGGCCTCTCAACTGACCGCGGCGATCGTAGGCGCCGTATCGTATAGTGGACCCCCAAAATGAGACAGTAGGTTAAGATGGAACCTGCTGTTTCAGGAAAGGGGCTTCATGAGTCGCAGAAAGTTCAGCAAACAGTTCAAGGCCAAAGTCGCCCTGGAGGCGATCAAGGGCCAGCGCACGATAAGCGAGCTGGCCCAGGAGTTTCTCTGTCCATCCCAATCAGATCAGCCTCTGGAAGAAGCAGATGCTGGCCTCGGCGCCAGAGGTATTCGGCAGCGGTAAGGACTGCGAAGCTGAGAAGATGGAGCAGGAACGCGACCGCCTCTACAGGAAAGTGGGTCAGCTCCAGGTCCAGGTGGACTTCCTTAAAAAAAACATCGGACATCTGGACTGACGGTGTCCGCCAGGCGCGCCATGATCGAGTCGGATCATCAGGACCTGAGCGTCAGCCGCCAATGTGAGCCTGTGGAACTGTCCCGGGCCAGCTACTACCGTACTCCGTCCCTGGAGTCCGAGGAGAACCTGATGCTGATGAGACTGATCGACGAGTTATATACTCGCCGCCCCTCCCTGGGATCACGCTCCATGCGCGACCGCTTAAGGCTTAAGGGCCATCAGGTAAACCGCAAGCGGGTTAAAAGGCTCATGGACCTGATGGGCATCGCCTCGCTGGCGCCTCAGAAGAAGAAAACCACCGTGCCGGCGCCAGGTCACAAGATCTATCCCTACCTGCTTAGAAACCTGGATATCAACCGCCCGGATCAGGTCTGGTGTAGCGATCTTACATATATCCGCCTGAGGCGCGGCTTCTTCTTTCTCACAGCGGTGATGGACTGGCACTCCCGCTACGTGCTTTCCTGGGAGATCTCGGTGACCATGGATGAGGGCTTTTGCGTCAGCGCCCTGGAGCGAGCCACAAGGCGACACGGAGCTCCGGAGATCTCCAACACCGACCAGGGATCGCAGTACACCGGAGCCGCCTATACCGGTGTGCTGAAGGACCACGGCGTCAAGATCAGCATGGACGGCCGCGGCCGGGCCACCGACAACATCATGATCGAGCGGCTGTGGCGGACGGTAAAATACGATGATATCTACCTCAGGGACTACGAGACCGTCGAGCAGCTGACCGCCGGCCTCAGGGAGTTCTTCGATGACTACAACAACGAACGTCCGCACAGCTCGCTTGGAGGGAAAACGCCGGCCCAGATCTACTTCGACTCTTCCTCTCTTAGGCAGGCTGCCTGATGAGCGTCATGCTGGCATGCGGATTGAAGAAGGAAGAGAAAAACCTTTACACCTTAAACCGGAAGAAAGCTGTATTGACAATGGGGTCCACTTCCGCCTACGGCTACACCGGCAAGTGGCAGCGGGAGACCGATCCCCTGACCGGCAGAATACGCATGGGGATAAGGGAGTACCAGCCGGAGCTGGGGCGGTTTACTGCCACCTGGACTTGACTCCAGGCAGCAACGCAGCATCTTATTCTAATAATTACTCTTCCGCGCCTCTTCCCAACTAGCACCGCCCCAGGCTAAATGTTAGAGTTTCGTTTGGCTTGATATCCTCTAATAATACGGACTGATCGATGAGCCTGGAGCAGGAACTTAATCAACACGCGGGCCTGAAAGCCATCTTCGATGCGGCCATGGTTGACATTGAAAAGGCCGGCAGGCCGGATGAGCTGGAAGCCGCCCGCGTAAAATACCTGGGTCGCAAGAGCGAGCTGTCGCTGCTGCTTCGGAGCATCCCCGAGCTTCCCCAGGAAGAGCGGCCGGTCGTCGGCAAGCTGGGCAACCAGCTGCGCGCTCACCTGGAGCAGTCGCTGGCGGATCGCAGGCAGGAGCTGGAGGGCGGCGAGCTGGAGGCGAGGCTGGCGGCGGAGAGGGTTGACATCACCCTGCCGGGGCAGCCCTTCCCCCAGGGGCACCTGCACCTGATCACCCAGACCATGTGGGAGATCGAGGACATCTTCACCGGCCTGGGCTACCGCATCGCTGAGGGGCCCGAGGTGGAGACCGATTACTACAATTTCACGGCGCTCAATACGCCGGAAGGACACCCGGCCCGCTCCGAACACGATACGTTCTTCATCGAGGGCCACCCGGACCTGCTGCTCCGCACCCAGACCTCGCCCGTGCAGGTGCGGGTGATGGAGAAGGAGGAGCCGCCAATCTATATCATCAGCCCCGGCAAGGTCTACCGGCGCGATTCGGACGCTACCCACACGCCCATGTTCCAACAGGTGGAGGGGCTGGCGGTGGACCGCAACGTCACCATGGCCGATCTCAAGGGCACGCTGGAGACCTTCACCAAGGCCATGTTCGGCGCCCAGCGTGAGATCCGCATGCGGCCCCATTTCTTCCCCTTCACCGAGCCCAGCGTGGAGATCGATGTCTCCTGCCTGATATGCGGCGGCAGCGGCTGCCGGGCCTGCAAGAACAGCGGCTGGCTGGAGATCCTGGGCGCGGGTATGGTCGACCCCAATGTCTTCGATTTCGTCGATTACGACGTGGACGAGGTCCAGGGGTTCGCCTTCGGCATGGGTGTGGAGCGCATCGCCATGCTCAAGCACCGCATGACCGATATTCGCATGTTCTACGACAACGATCTGCGCCTGCTCGGGCAGTTCTAAACTATGAAAGTACCCCTTTCCTGGCTAAGAGAATATGTGCCGGTGACGATGTCCGCCGGCGAACTGGCCGAGCGCCTGGCGCTTACCGGTACCGAGGTGGAGTGGGTGTCGCGCGTCGGCATCCCCGCCGATGACGGCAACCTGGACCGGTTCGTTATCGGCCGGGTAAAGACCGTCAACCCCCACCCCAATGCGGACAAGCTGGTCATCTGTGATGTGGACGTCGGGGTCCAGGTCAGCAGGATAGTCTGCGGGGCCAGGAATTTCCAGGAGGGGGACAAGGTCGCCGTCTGCCTGCCTGGAGGTGTGCTTGCCGATGGCCATAAGCTGGAGGTCGCCGAGATCAGGGGGGTAGAGTCCCGCGGCATGATGTGTTCGGAAGAGGAGCTGGGTATCTCCGGCGAATCGGCGGGCATCATGGTGCTGCCGGCGGACGCGCCCGTGGGCGAGAGGCTCGCCGATTATATTCCCGTGAGCGACGAGGTGCTGGAGCTGGAGGTCACCCCCAACCGTCCCGACTGTCTTTCAGTATACGGGGTGGCGCGGGAGGTGGCGGCCATCACCGGCGCCGATCTGGCCCCGGAGCCGGTTGACGATATCCAGCCCGGGGGACACGACCATATCGATGAGGTTATCGACATATCGGTCGCCGATCCGGACCTCTGCCCCCGCTACGGCGCCCGTCTAATTTCGGGGGTGACTATCGGCGCCTCGCCCGCCTGGCTCAAGGCGCGCATCACCGCCGCTGGCATGCGTCCGGTAAACAACGTAGTAGACATCACCAATTACGTGATGTGGGCCCTGGGCGAGCCCATGCACGCTTTTGACCTGGCTAAGATCGCCGGTGGCAAACTGACCGTCCGCCGGGCCGGAAAGGGCGAGCGGATCACGACCATCGATGGCAACCAGCGCCTGCTTGCGCCGGACATGCTGGTCATCGCCGACGCGGACAAACCCTCGGCGATAGCCGGCATAATGGGCAGTGAGGCCAGCGAGGTCTCCGGCGATACCACCGACATCCTGCTGGAGGCGGCCAACTTCCACGGACCCAATATCATGGCCACCTCCATGGAACTGGGCCTGCGCAGCGATTCCAGCACCCGCTTCGAGAAAGGGCTGGATCCGGAGTTGGTGCCCAAAGCCCTGGCCATGGCTTCACGTTTGATAGTGGAGCTCTGCGGCGGCAGGCTGGTCCCCGGAGAAGTGGACCTGTATGCGCGGCCATGGGAACACGGTGTGGTGCATCTGCGGCAGGAGAAGGTCTCCGGGCTGCTGGGAATCGTTATCCCCGCTGAGGAATCGCGGGCGATACTTGAGAGGCTGGGTTTCGGCACCGAACCGGAGGACGGCGGTACGCGGGTGACCATCCCCAGCTTCCGCGCCGACGTGGAGCGCGAGGTCGATCTGGTGGAAGAGGTAGCGCGGGTGTTCGGTCTCGACCTGATACCGCCGACGCTGCCCAGCGGGATGCGGGTCATGGGGGGTCTCTCCGACTACCAGGCGAAGGAGCGCGACATCATCCGCGCCATCGCCAGCCATGGCCTCAACGAGGTCGTCACCTATTCCTTCATACCCGCGGACTTCGCCGACAGGTTGCGGCTGGCGCCGGATGACCCGAGGCGCGCCACCGTAGGCCTGGCCAACCCCCTGTCGGTGGAACAGTCGGTCATGCGCACGCTGATGCTGCCCAGCCTGCTGGACATCGTCGCCCGCAACCTGGCCCAGCGCAACCACGACGTCAACATCTTCGAGCTGGGGCGGGTCTATCTTCTCCTCAAGGATGAGAAACAGCCCCGGGAGAGGAAGACGGTAGCCGGCTGCCTGTGCGGTTCACTAATGGGCGATTCCTGGCTCAGGACGGGAAGGGAAAGCGACTATTTCACGGCCAAAGGGTTGATACAGGCGGTTTTTGCCATTGTCAGGGGAGATTTCGAGGTCCAACCCGCCGGCGAGCCCTTCCTGCACCCCGGCAAATCGGCGGATATCCATATCGGCGGCAAAGCGTGTGGTTACCTGGGAGAGGTCCATCCCCAGGTGCTGGCCGCCTATGGCATCGATCGGCCCCTCACCGCCTTCGAGATCGACCAGGATGCCCTTATCGGCAGTTCCAGCGGTACCGTCCAGTTCGAGGACCTGATCACCTATCCGGCATCCTTCCAGGATATCGCCGTGATCGTGGGGAAAGAGACCAGCGCGCGTCAGGTGATAGACGTGGTCAGGGATGCGGGCGGTCCGCTGCTACGCTCGGCCAGGGTCTTCGACGTCTACGAGGGCGAGCAGGTGGCGGCGGGCAGGAAGAGCATCGCCCTCCGGCTGGAGTTCCGTTCCTCGGAGCGCACGCTGACCGACGAGGATGTGGACGGCCTTCGCGGCAAGATAGTGGCGGCGCTGGCTCAGCGCCTGGACGCTGAACTGAGAAGCTCCTGATATTCGATCGGGTTGAGTCGATCAGCGCCGTTCCCTTTCGGCCACCTCTTTTAATAATTATAAATTAATTTTGCATTTAATGTATAAATATACTATTATCTGCCGATAGATAATGTAATTATGCATCTATTCACTTCAAAATTCGTTGAAAGGCCCGAATACGTAAGAGAACTGTCCGGTTCGGTGACGACGCCTGCCGGCTTCAAGGCTGCCGGCGTTGCCGCCGGCATCAAGCGCTCGGGCAGCCCGGATATGGGGCTGCTCCTGTCGACGGCTCCCTGCACATCGGCGGCGATGTACACCACAAACGCCGCCGCGGCGGCGCCGGTTAAAGTATGCACGGAAGAGCTCAGCCGTGGGGCCCTGCGGGGCGTGGTGGTAAACAGCGGCTCCGCCAACGCCTGTACCGGAGCGCAGGGTCTGGCAGACGCGCGGGCCATGGTGAAGCTGGCGGCGTCGGCGGTGGGCGCCGACCCCGCCGGTATGGCGGTTGCTTCCACCGGTGTGATTGGTACACCGTTGCCCATGGACGGGATCGAGGCAGGGATATACGCCGCCGCGGCGGCGCTGTCGGAGAACGGCGGCGGCGATTTCGCCGCGGCGATACGGACCACCGACAGTCTGGACAAGGTGGGGGCCGTAGAGGTGGAACTCTCCACCGGGACGGTGAGCATCGGCGCCTGCGCCAAGGGGGCCGGCATGATAGCGCCCAGCATGGCCACCATGCTGGCGTTCATCACCACCGACGTCCTGATCCGGGCGGATCTGCTTCAGGAGACGCTGCTGCTGGCGGCCGGACAGTCCTTTAACGCCGTGAGCGTCGACGGTGACATGAGCACCAACGACAGCCTGTTCATGCTGGCCAGCGGCGGCAGCGGCCTGGCCGTTGAACCTGGCAGCGGTGACTATGACAGGTTTGCCGCAGCCGTGAACGCCGTCTGCAAGGGCCTGGCGCTGAAGATGGTGGCCGACGGCGAAGGGGCGACGAAGACCGTCGGGCTGGATGTCACCGGCGCCGCTGACAGCGGCGAGGCGGTCCGGGTGGCAAGGGCGGTGGCTTCCTCGGTGCTGGTCAGGACGGCGTTTTACGGACGGGACGCCAACTGGGGCCGGATCATGGCATCGGCCGGGGCGGCACTGTCCGGCGAAGCGGAGCTGGACGCTGACATCTTCTTCGAGGACATCTGCCTGGCAAAGGCGGGAGCGGCCGGCCCCGGGCAACCGCCGGCGGACCGGCTGCGGGAGGTCATGGAGCAGCAGGAGATCGCCGTGACGCTGGCCCTGCACCGTGGCCACGCCGGGCATGCCATGTATTTCTCGGACCTGACCCATGATTATGTGACGCTTAACGCAGATTACACGACCTGAGCCGCCAGGGAGACGCAAACGCCGCGTTTTGAAAGCGGCGGTGACGGCGGCGGAAGGCGAAGCCAGGGAAGAAGGGCTGGAATATGACGGAAAAACATCAGAAGCGGGTCGCTATACTGCTGGAGGCGCTGCCCTATATCAAGGAGTTCACCGGGTCGACGGTAGTTATCAAATACGGCGGCAGCGCCATGACCAGCGAGCAGCTCAAACAGGATTTCGCCACCGATATCGCCCTGCTCAAGTATGTGGGCATGAACCCGGTCATCGTCCATGGCGGCGGCCCCGATATCAGCAGCTACATGGAGCGGCTGTCCATGGATATCCGCTTCGTCCAGGGGCTCAGGGTCACCGATACCGCGACCATGGAGCTGGCGAAGATGGTGCTGCTGGGCAAGGTCAACAAGGAAGTGGTGTCACTCATCAACCAGCATGGCGTTCCGGCCGTAGGCCTGGGCGGCGAGGACGGCAAGCTCATCCTGGCGGAGAAGCGCCTGGTCCGGGATGATGACGGCAGGGAAGTGGATATCGGCCAGGTAGGCCGTATCGTCGACATCAATACCGAGGTCCTCAGGAACCTGGGCGAGGGCTTCATCCCGGTTGTAGCTTCGGTGGGAACCGGTGAGGACGGCGCCAGCTACAACATCAACGCTGACGAGGTGGCCGCCGCCCTGGCGGTGGCGCTGGCGGCTGAGAAGGTCATCTTCCTGACCGACGTGGAAGGGCTTTTCGGCGACATGGAGCAGGCGGATTCGCTTATCTCCGTATGCTCGCTGGACTGCGTGGAGGAGATGCTGGCGGGGGGCAAGATATCCAGGGGGATGATCCCCAAACTGAAGGCTATCGAGGACGCCATAAGCGGCGGCGTTAACAGCGCCCATATCATCGACGGTCGCATGCCCCACGCGGTGCTGCTGGAGATTTTCACCCGCAAGGGTATAGGCACCAAGATCGAGTAAAGCACATAGTCTTATGACAGACATCAAACAACAATACGATAGCTACATCATGCCCACCTACGCCCGGCAGCCGGTGGTTTTCGTGCGGGGCGAGGGCTGTTACCTGTATGACGAAGAAGGCAACGCCTACCTGGATTTCATAACCGGCCTGTCCGTCAATAATCTGGGGCACTGCCATCCCGCCGTGGTGCGGGCCATCCGGGAGCAGGCGGCCGTGCTCAGCCATGTGTCCAACCTTTATTACACGGTGCCCGCCGCCCGGCTGGCGCAGCTGATCTCCGAGCACAGCCTCGGCGGCAAGGTGTTCTTTGCCAACAGCGGCGCCGAGGCTAACGAGTGCGCCATAAAACTGGCGCGTAAACGGGGCCGTGACCTGGGCGGCGAGGGGAAAATCCGGATAATCGTTCTTAACGGCGGCTTCCATGGCCGCACCATGGCTACGCTCACCGCCACCGCCCAGCCGGAGAAGCAGGAGCCCTTCCGGCCGCTGCTTCCGGGCTTCACTTATGTGGAACGCAATGATGTTTCCGCCCTGGAGCAGGCGATGGACGAAACTGTCTGCGCGGTGATGGTGGAACCGGTCCAGGGCGAAGGCGGTGTCTATCCCCTGGAAAAGGGATTCCTGGAGGCGGCGCGCGGCCTGGTGGATGAGCAGGGCGCCCTGCTCATCTTTGACGAGGTACAGACGGGCCTGGGGCGTACGGGCAGGCTGTTCGCTTACGAACATTATGGGGTCAAGCCGGACGTGATGACCCTGGCCAAGAGCCTGGGCGGCGGCCTGCCGGTG
>BDUA01000037.1 GCA_002897715.1 bacterium BMS3Abin01 | reverse complement strand
CGGTCACCGACAGCTACTCGATCCCGCTGCCGGAAGGCGTGGCGCTGCCCCTGACCATCAAGGCCACACTCCACTACCGCACGGCGCCACAATCGCTGGTCGATGAACTGCTGGGCGACGAGACATTCGTCCTGCCGGTGATAGACATGGTCACGGCGGAAACCGCCGTCAGCTGACTCAGGCGTCCAGCAGGGCGGCGATACCGGGCAGTTCCCTGCCTTCCAGAAACTCCATAGCGGCGCCGCCGCCGGTGGAGACATGGTCCAGTCTGCCACCCAGGCCGAACTGGTTGAGGGCGGCCACCGTGTCGCCACCGCCGGAGACGGTCAGCGCTGATGCCGAAGCCATGGCTTCGGCGATCGCCCTGGTCCCCATCTCGAAAGGTTTCATCTCGAAGGCCCCCATGGGACCGTTCCAGAATACCGTTTTGGCTTTCTCTATCTCGTCGACATAGGTAGAAGCTGTTAGCGGGCCGATATCCAGGCCCATCCAGCCCCTGGGGATCCTGTCCACCGTCACCGCCTTGTTGTCAGCGTTAGGGGAAAAACCCGCGGCGGCTATCAGATCCGTGGGCAGCAACAACCGGCAGGAGGAGTCCGCCGCCTTTTCCAGGGCCGCCGCCGCCGTCCCTACCGCCTCCTCCTCCACTTTCGACGCGCCGATATCGATCCCCTGAGCCTTGAGGAAGCCGAAGCACATGGCACCGCCGATGAGAATGGCATCTACGACGTCGAGAAAACGGTCGATGACCCCGATCTTGTCGGATACCTTTACGCCGCCGAGAACGGTCACGAAGGGGTGTTCCGGGTCATCGAGCAGCCGCGATAGCTGCCGCAGTTCATTCTCCACCAGGAATCCCGCCACAGCGGGGAGATAGGCGGCTACGCCGGCGGTGGAGGCATGGGCCCGGTGGGCTGTGCCGAAAGCGTCATTCACAAAAATATCCGCCAGGCGCGCCAGCGCCGCGGCGAAATCGGCGTCATTCTGTTTCTCTCCGGCGTGAAACCGGCTGTTCTCCAGCAGTGCCACCCCGCCCGCAGGCAGCTCCGCCAGCCGTTCTTCCACAGCGGCGCCGACGCAATCGTCCAGCTTCATCACCTTTTCTCCAAGAAGCTCGGAGAGTCGCGCCGCCACCGGATCCATCCTGAGCGAATCATCAGGACCGCCTTCAGGCCTGCCCAGATGGGAGATGAGTATGACCCGCGCGCCATTATCCCGCAGGTATTCAATGGTTGCCAGAGCGGCACGGATGCGGGTATCATCCACAACCCTTCCCCCGGACAGGGGGACATTGAAGTCCACACGGACCAGGGTCCGCTTCCCTTTCACGTCTATGTCCCTGACGCTTTTCTTCACGGATTGGCCGCCTACAGCACCCTCTGGACCAGGTCCACCAGCCGGTTGGAGTAACCCCATTCGTTGTCATACCAGCTGATTATCTTGGCCATGTTACCGGAAGTCATGGTCGCGTTCACGTCGAAGATGGATGAGAAGGAATCGCCGATGACATCCACCGAGACAATGGGATCTTCCATGTACTTGAGCACGCCCTTCATGTCGCCGGTGTCCGCGTGCCTGGCGAAAGCGGCGTTGACCTCGTCCGTGGTGACCTCTTTGCTCAGCACGGCGACCAGATCCACGACAGAACCGTCGGGGACCGGCGCCCGCATGGCCATACCATCCATCTTGCCCTCAAGTTCCGGCAGTACCAGCGATACCGCCTTGGCGGCGCCGGTGGTGGTCGGTATGAGGGACACAGCCGCCGCCCGCGCCCGGCGCAGATCCTTGTGGGGCAGATCCAGTATCCTCTGATCATTGGTGTAAGCGTGCACTGTAGTCATAAAACCCTGCTCGATGCCGAACTCGGCCAGCAGCACCTTGCATACCGGAGCCAGGCAGTTGGTGGTGCAGGAAGCGTTGGAGATGATATTATGCTCGTCCTTGTTGTAATCCGCGTCATTCACGCCGATGACCAGGGTGATATCCGGGTCCTTGGCCGGCGCTGACAGAATCACCTTTTTGGCGCCGCCGGCCAGGTGCTTGCCGGCATTCTCACGGTCGAGGAACAGGCCGGTGGACTCAATGACCACGTCCACGCCCAGGTCGTTCCAGGGCAGGTCGGCCGGATCCCGTTCGCTCAGGACCTTGATCTCCTTGCCGTTAACTACCAGTGAGCCGCCTTTTACCTCGACCGAGCCCTGAAAGACACCCATGACTGAGTCATATTTGAGAAGATGCGCAAGGGTATCGGGGCTGGTCAGGTCGTTTACCGCCACGAAGTCGATATCCTCACCACGGCTTAAAGCGGCTCTGAGTACATTCCTGCCGATCCTGCCAAATCCATTGATGCCAACTGTTAACGCCATCTACGTTCTCCTCCTACGGTAGAGATTATTTGCGATACCGGGGAATTCTACCACATGGGCGGATATTCGTAACCCCCTCCGGAGTCGGCGATCATTCGCCCCTTTCTGCTATCCGTATCAGGCGGCGCAGCCTGTGGTTGACCGCCGATTTGCTCAATGGTGGCTCGGCTTTCCTGCCCAGGTCGGCGATGGTGAGAGATGGATGTTCCAGGCGAAGTTGAGCCATCTCGATAAGCCCGGAAGGAAGGTTGGCCCAGAAGCTACGCCCCTGCAGTTCCCGGATCGCCCGGATCTGGCGGGCGGCGGCGCGGCCGCAGCGGACGGCATTGGCCTGATCGAAGTTGGCACGGCGATTGGCATCGACCTTGACGGCGCCGAGTATGGAACGCTGCTCCATCTCCAGCACGGACTGGTGGGCACCAGCAGCTACCAGGAGATCCTTGATGGTCTTCAGGTTCTTGGTGTAAACGGCAGAGTTGTGCCGGCGCCGCAAGATGGTCAGGCGGATATCCGCCGCTGACGCCACATCCCGGACCGATTCCAGATAAGCGATGCTGCGGGAGTAGATCTCCAGGTGCGCCGGAGCCCCCGGCTTGCTGACCGACCCGGCCGCCAGAAAGGCGCCCCGGAGCATGGCGTCGCGGCAGCAGGAACACCGCACTATCCGTTGCGGTATCTTCTCTTGCAGGGAGAGGTCGTCCGCCAGAACCCCTATCTCATTGAGGAACTGGACCAGCCGCCCGCTGCCTTCGATCCGTATCTCGTAGCGTTTGTGCTGTCCCAGCCGGTGCTCTTCATGTACCCTCACTTCCAGGGGTAGCTTGAAGGACTTGACCAGCAACACTGCGGTCCGGGCTGTGGCCGACAGACCGAAGGAGGCATGAAGACCGTATCGTTCCCCGCCCTGGATGTGGAAACTGCCGGCGGCGCGGAAAAGCGAAGCAAGTTCCGCCGTACGGCAACAGGGCCGTTTCCGGGCTACGTGGTTGAGCTCCTGTTTTACCGATATGGTAAAAGACAATCCTGAGTATCAATCCTTGCCTATGTCCCGGTGGCGGACGATTATATTATAGCCGTATTCATCAGACCGATACCGCTCGGCCAGCCATTCGGCCACCGCTACCGACCGGTGGCGCCCGCCGGTGCAGCCGATACCGATAATCAGGTTGGATTTGCCCTCAGCCACATACATCTTCAGCATGAAGTCCATGAGCGGTGACAGCTTCTCCAGGAACTCAGCCGCGATCTCGTTATTAAAGATATAGTCCTTGACATCCCGGTCCATGCCGGTTCGCGCCTTGAGGGCAGGGATATAGTTGGGATTGGGGAGAAAACGGATATCGATGACCAGGTCCGCGTCCAGAGGCGTGCCGTACTTATAGCCGAAAGAGCTGATGGTAACAATCATGCCGCCGGTGCGCTGGGGCACGATATTCTCGATGATATAGGACCTCAGTTCGTGTACGTTGTATTCGGATGAGTCGATGACCCAGTCGGCGCGTTTCTTCAGCGATACCAGTTTTTTCTTTTCCAGCTGGATTCCCTTGAGTACATCACCGTCCGGCGCCAGGGGATGGGGCCGCCGCGTTTCCTTGAAGCGGCGCAGCAGGGCTTCACTGGAGGCTTCGAGGTACAGCAGCTTGAAGGGAATGTCCTTGTTTTCCAGCTCTTTGAGACACTTGCCGATCTCTTCGAAATACTCACCGCCGCGCACATCGGTCACTACGGCCGCGCGTTTCACCTTGCTGCCTTTGTGGACAAAAAGATCGCCGGTAGCCTCGATCATCTGAGGCGGCAGATTGTCGATGCAGAAGAAGCCGGCGTCTTCAAAGGCAGCCATGGCGTGAGATTTTCCGGCTCCGGACTCGCCGGTGATAATAATCATTTCCACATGACTATGCATTTATCCGCCTTTGACGGTTCCGCGACAGCGGCAATATGAGCATCCGCCCCCTGTTACCCTGATTCTATCCTATTTCCGGGGAAGCCCTCCATCCCCAGCAGCCGCAGCTTCCATTCCCGCCCGGACGAGTACCCGCCCGGACTGCCATCGGCGCGAATAACGCGGTGGCAGGGAAGGATAATGGGAAAGGGGTTACACGACAGCAACGTTCCCACGGCCCGCTGCGCCCCCGGGTAACCGGCCGCCGCCGCCAAACGGGAGTAGCTGCGGGTCTCACCGTAGGGTATGGCGGCAAGCGCCGCGAACACCGCCGCCGCGAACGGGCTCAGACGTGGCCATGCCAGTGGCAGGCCCACGGGAAAACTCACGGGCCTGCCGGTGAAGTATTCACGCAACATCTCCGCCAGGCCCTTTCCGGTAGATACCTCCACTATGTCGGTATCCTCCCCGGACTGCGGCGATACTGCAGCCGCCATCGGTGGTGGCGCCGGTCGCCCCGGCAGGGAATGAGCGACTAGCGCCCCTTCCCGCCATAGCAGCAAACCGTTTCCAAAGCAGGTGGTGTAGGTTTCCCTGAGCAGGCTAGCCGAACCGGTGGACATGGGCATATGCCTCCCTTGCAACCTTGGCGGGCAGCCCCGGGACCGCCTCCAGTTCATCCCGGCTGGCGGCAAGAAACCGCTCGGGGGAGCCGAAATATTCCAGGATAGCTTTCTTGCGCGCCGGGCCGATGCCGGGAATCTCGTCGAGGATGGAGTTGCTCACAGCCTGGTCGCGCCGCCGCCGGTGATAGTTCACGGCAAAACGGTGGGCCTCGTCACGCAACCGTTTAAGCAGGGCCAACGCTTCGGAATCGCGGGGCAACCGCAACGGCTCCGGCCTGGATGGCAGATAGATATCCTCGAACCGCTTGGCGATGCCCAGCACGGATACGTCCTTCTCGCCGATGGCCGCCAGGGCGGCGGTCACCGCCGAAACCTGACCGGCGCCGCCATCCAGGACTATCAGGTCCGGGCGAGCGGAGAAACTGGCATCCCCGTATTCAGAGTCCAGCCGTTTGCGTGAGAAGCGGCGGGCCAGCACCTCGGACATCATGGCAGGATCGTCCGGTCCCGCCGACTGTTTGATGGAGAACCTGCGGTAGTGGGAGGGGCTGGGAACGCCGTCCTCAAACACCACCATGGATCCCACCGCGTGCTCGCCGCCGATATTGGAGATGTCATAACATTCAATCCGCGTGGGGATGAAGCCCAGCCCCAACTCCCGCTTGAGCCGGCTGAGCGCCCGGTAAGGACGGCCCTTCTGCTCCTGTTCGCGCAACTGGTCGTGCCTGAGCGCCAGGGCCGCGTTCTGCTCAGCCATGCGGGTCAGTTCCCGCCGCCGGCCCCGCCGCGCCGGCTTCACATCAACATGGGACCCTTTCTTCTCCGAAAGGTACTTCTCCACTACCCCGGCCCTGGTAAAGCCTAAGGGAACCACCACCTGCGGTGGATAGCCGATAGCTTCGTTGTAATACTGGACCATGAACTGCTCCAGCATCACCGTCTCCGACTCGCCGGCTACGTTCTTCAGGAAAAAGCTGCGGCGGTCGCTGAGGGAGCCGTCACGGACCTGCAACACCTGGACATTGGCGGTATCTCCTTCGGCGTATACGCCGATCACGTCCATGCAGTCCACGCCCAGCGCCGTCGCCTGCTGTCGTTCCACCAGGTGTTCCAGCGCTTTCAAACGGTTGCGCAGGATGGCGGCCTTCTCGAAGTTCTGGTCGTCCGCCGCCAGTTTCATCTCCACCTCCAGCTGTCCGGCAAGCCCTTCCGTCTTGCCGGACAGCAGGCGGATCACCTGGTCGATTATCCGGCGATGCGCCCGGGCATCGATCTTGCCCTCACAGGGAGCCATACAGAGGCCTATGTGGTAATTGAGGCAAGGGGTACCGGAGTGACGGCCGGGCTCGATGCCACGGCACTTGCGATAAGGGAATACCTTGCCCAGCAGGTCCAGGGTCTTACGTACCATGCCGGTATTGGTGAAGGGTCCGAAATAGGCGACCCCGGGACGATGAGACTTGCGGGTTAACATCACCCTGGGAAATTCCTCACCGAGCGTCACAGCCACATAGGGATAGGATTTGTCGTCGCGCAGAGAGATATTGTACGGTGGCCGGTGGTGCTTGATGAAATTGGACTCCAGCAACAGCGCCTCTGTCTCGCTGGAAGTCACCATGAAATCAAAATCGTGGACACGCTTCAGCATGCGAGCGATACGCTTGTTATCGATGCCCGGTCCGGAGTCGCGAAAATAAGACATCACCCGCTTACGCAACGATTTGGCTTTGCCGACATACAATACCCGGCCGGCGTCATCACGGAAGACATATATCCCGGGTTCCATCGGCAACAGGTCCAGCAGCCTGGAGATAGGGGTTGATTTCTCGTTGTCAGCCATCACCGGGGTAGTCTGTTCCTACTCTTAATATTATCATCGTCGTCGACGGGCGGGCTATATCCGCTTAAACCGTGAACGATGATGAAGGCTCGGGGTCAGCCCCTGATCTTCTGGATGATCTCCGTGCCCGGGCGAGGGGCAAACATCAGTCCGATCATCAGGCCGACCATCATACCGAACAACAGGGTCCTGAGTCTTCTGGGTTTCCTGCCGGAACAAATCATAAGAAGCGCCTCCTGTCTCAAGCAAAGTTAGGTATCGGATGACTCACCGAAAACAGCGGAGACCACGGGTCTCCGCTGCCATATTCGGTTGCACAACCATTGCAGCTGCTGTTATTTCTTCTTGGCCTTGGTCTTGGCCTTGGTCTTGGCTTTAGCCTTGGGCTTCGGCTTCGGTTTGGCTTTAGCCTTCGGTTTGGCTTTAGCCTTCGGCTTAGTTTTGGTCTTAGTCTTGGGCTTCGGCTTGGCTTTTGCTTTTGCTTTTGCCTTGGCCTTGGGCTTGGGCTTGGGCTTTGCTTTTGCCTTTGCCTTGGGCTTTGCCTTGGGCTTGGCTTTTGCTTTGGCCTTGGGTTTGGTCTTCGGTTTTGCTTGAGTCTTAGACTTAGCCTTGGGCTTTGCCTTAGCCTTGGGTTTTGCCTTGGCGTTGCTCTTGGGCTTCGCTTTGGTCTTGGCCTTGGCCTTGGGTATGGCCTTGGTCTTCTCCTTCAAACGCTTTTCGACATCCCGCTTGAATGCTTTCCAGTCACGGCCATAGAGGCGATATGGATTCCACGCCGTGACCGTCTTGGTGTAACGGTTGAACTCGTGAAAATTGGGAGCTCTGCCCAATTTCCTGGCGATGCGCACACCTTCATCGATGTAACGCTCCTTGGTCGGCTTGCGTGGCTTCTCAAGCCCCACCGATACCTTAAGCTCGCGGACGCTCATGCCCATTCTCAGGGCCGGGTACTTGGCATCCACCTTGCCCATCTTGACCAGCTTCCTCATTTCCTTATTGGTGCGGCGCGCCGCCGGAATCATGCCGGCCTTACGTACAGCGTTGGTCCAACCTCCGAATCGGGCCCTGATCGCCTCGGCGCTGGGACGGTTCGGCCCTTTGAGATAGCCGTGATAGGTGGGTCCCATCAGACCATCATCACTCTCCCTCCTCAGTGCGTCGAGTAAATCCATGTCGCTGTAGATTTTCTGCATTCTTTCACTCCTTTTTACGTCCCGTTTAAACGGGATAAGGATCGAGACCCTGTGAAGGCCTCCCCTACCTACCGGCTGATTGCCGGATGCCCACCAACAGAACTAGACTCAACCGTAACCCAAACCGGCTCCGTCCATATTCTCCCGTTCCTGTCAGGTCAACCTGCTCGTAACCTTGTCCAGAATCTCGTGCGCGCACTCCAGTTTGGATGTCCTGCTTACGAAATAGTCATCATCATCGGGTAGCAGAATCGTGATCTCGTTGCTACCGGTTTCAAAACCGATGTCCTTACGGGAGATGTCATTAAAAACCATCATATCAAGATTCTTCTCCCGCATCTTTCGCCGAGCCCGGCCAATACCGTCTTCGCCATACTCAGCCGCAAACCCCACTACCATCCTGCCGTTGCTGTTGCTTCCTAAAGCAGACACAATATCAGCAGATTGTACCAAGTGCAAGTACTTTCTTTCATTACTACGAATCTTTCCCGTGGCTTCTTCCACCGAAACCTTGTAATCGGAAACGGCCGCTGTCATTACCAACACATCGCAGTCATCAAAGGCCGTTTCCAGCGCCTGCCGCAACTCGTCAGCGGTCGTCACGTCAACGCGGTTGACACCCGGTGAAACAGGCAGCGAACAGTTGGCCGCCACCAGGGTCACGAGGGCGCCGCGGGCGTGAGCCGCCTCGGCGACACTTACGCCCATCCTGCCGCTGGAACGGTTGGTGATAAACCTGACCGCATCGATGGGCTCCCTGGTGCCGCCGGCACTGACAAGCACCCTGACGCCTTCCAGGTCACGCTCCCTGCTTTCACCAAGCAGATCCTGTATCCGCTCCAGGATCACACGCGGCTCGGCCAGCCTGCCTATACCCTCTTCGCCGCAAGCAAGTCCGCCCCTTTCGGGGGGTACAAGTATCGTTCCGCGCTCCACCAGCCTGCCCACATTGTCACTGACGGCGGGATGGTTCCACATTCTCTGGTTCATGGCGGGGCAGATGACCACGGGACATTCCATGGCCAGATATGCGGTCAACAGAAGGTTGTCGGCGATGCCCGCCGCCATCTTGCCGATGGTATTGGCGGTCGCCGGCGCTATCACCAGCAGGTCGCTGTCCGAGAGGTCGATATGAGTGAAACCGGGGGATGCGTCGGCGTCGAAGTCGAACTGCTCTGCCGCCACCGGGTGTCCACTGAGAGCCGCCATGGCCGCCTCACCGACAAAATGCCCGGCGGCGGGTGTCATCACCACGTGGACATCGTGTCCGGCGCGGCGCAGCAACCGCAACAGTTCAACAGACTTGGTGGCGGCGATACTGCCGGTTACTCCGAGGACGATTTTATTACCTGAAGATTCCATGGCCGCGCCTTGCCGCGCTACGGAGCTCCCGTCAGGCGCGGTAACGATAGGAGATCTTGTCCGACGCTATCTCCTCCAGAGCGATAGTGAGGATATTCTTGCTGCGAGTATCAACCAGTGGCGGCGGCACATCGTCGATACTGCCTTCATCGCGGTTACGATAGTAGTTGTTAATCTGCCGCGCCCGCTTGGCCGCCATAACCACCAGCGCATACTTGGAGTCCACCTTTTCCAGCAATACATCGATTCTGGGATTGTTCAAGTCTTTCCTCCCTCCAGGCAAGTCATGATCTTCTGTTCCAGTTCATCGGCTGCCCTGTCTATATCGTCATTGATTACAATGTAGTCAAATTTGTCCTGCAACGCAAGCTCTTCCCCGGCGCGGGCGAGCCTGGTCTCGATCTCGGCGGAGATCTCCGTATCACGGCCGATGAGACGCTTTCTCAACTCGTCGAACGAGGGAGGCGCGATGAAGAACAGCACCGCCTCCGGCATCTGGTGGCGCACCGCCATGGCGCCTTCCACCTCGATCTCCAGAATCACGTTACGGCCGGACTCCAGGTTCCGTTCCACCTCGCTCCGCAGCGTACCGTACAGGTTAGAGCCATAGCTTACATGTTCGATGAAATCGCCGCGGCGCGCGCGCTTCTCGAATTCCTCACGGGAGAGAAAGAAATACTCCCGCCCATCCTGCTCATGCTGACGCCTGGACCTGGTAGTAGCGGACCGGGCGAGACAGGTCCTTTCCAGGCGCGGCAGGACCTTGTTGATCAAAGTCCCCTTACCAACCCCGGAGGGACCGGAAATCACCAGAAGTTTGCCTTTCCGCACAGGAATTGGGCTCCGCTCAGGAGCGAAAAAAGGCGACCAGCTCCCGCCTTTGCCGCTCAGAAAGGCCGCTGACGGTCTTATTGGGGCTGATGCGGCAATGGTTCAGCACCTTGGTGGATTTAACCTTGCCGCAATTGGGGATGGCCAGTAGCACATCCACGACCTTGGCGGTCTTGATGTACTCCGGCGGATCGTCCAGTATCTCGTCGATCTTGACGATCCCCTGCTTCAGGTCCTTCTTCAGGCGGGCCCTCTTGGAGCGAATCTCATTAGCGCGCTGTAGTGCTTCGAGACGCTGTTCCAGGGTCCTTGCCGGGGTTGTCGATGTCGGTTCGGAAGGAGGCATCAGACGGTATTATATGGGCTGATAGACGACCTTTGCAAGATGAATTCCCCGATTACGATTCTATGACGCATTTCCTTTAACGGATATTCTCCATTTGTGATATTTTTTAATCATTAGCGCGGTATTTATCCAAGATTGCACCATGAAAGGATCATGATGACAAAAGTGCCAAGGATCCGATCCATCGTCATCGTCCCGGTCCTGCTGGCCCTGATGGCCTGGGCGGGATGTGGCGGCCAGGATACAGTGACCAGGACCTACAAGGCCACGCAGCCCCGGGACATTGAGAGCGTCCTGAACGACCTCGATAATCTCCAGGCTACTGTCGAAGTATCCCAGAACGGCCAGACGATTGTCACCTGGTCCCAAAAAGACGGCAGCTGGCGCTGGCAGGATCCGGATGATCCGGACCATTATGTGATCTATAACGCCGACATGGGAACAGCCTGGGAGGTTCAGGGGGGTTCGGCCAGCGTAGTCACCGGAACGGAGGGCCTTTGGAAAGCCAAGAACCCTTCATCTTTCATGAGGAACTACACGCTCAGTTCCGGACCTATATCAGGAGAAAAGGTTGAAATCAAATATCCGTTCGGCATAATAACCGTCGAATTCCTGGGGCCGAAGAATCTCCCCAGCAAGATGGTAATCGAAGAGGAAGGCGTTGAGACCAAGGTACTTGAATATACTTATACCGATATCGATGATGTGCCGGATAGTATGTTTGAATTGCCTCCGGATGTAGTAATATCCCGGTAGGACGATATCGCTTCCGGCCAGGTTACCGGTCACCAAAAAGCTATAAAAGGAGAGAAATGGAAAAGAGATCACCGTTGATAATCGCTGCGACTGCCCTGACCCTTATGGTAATGCTGGCCTGGGCCGGCTGCGGCGGCCAGGACAGCGGCACGACTACGGAAGATAACGCGGCTACTGTGGCCGCGGACACGGCGGAGGGCACCGGTTCGGGCACTTCGAGCGACTTCGAGAGCCAGATGAGCGACCTGGAGGACCTGGAGGCCACCGTGGATGTCTCGCAAAACGGGGAAATGCTGGTCACCTGGTCCCAAAAAGACGGCAGCTGGCGCTGGCAGGACCCTACCGACAAGTCTTCCTATGTAATCTATAACGACATCCAGGACAAACTGTGGATAGTGGACGGGGATACCGCAACCGAATCATCCGGTGTCGGTGCCCAGGGCCAGTCCTGGTGGGGAATGAGCCCCGCGGCCATGATACAGACGTTTGCCCTCTTCCCCGGCAACCAGTCCGGTGACACGTGGCAGATGAATGTACCCGGCGGCGGCAGCGTCACCATCGAGTTGAAAGGACCCCAGGGGCTGCCTACCAAGATAGAAGTCAAGGCGCCGGGCGAAGAAGACGAGGTCATCGAGTTCGCTTACAAGGACGTCGGCAACGTTTCCGATGACCTGTTCATCCTGCCGTCCAACGTGACCGTTACGGCGCTATCTGACATCGAAGGGCTGGAGAACATACAGGTACCGGATGTGAACATTCCCAACAGGTAATGCATGGCGGAAAAGCAGATCCCTCGCTGCGCTCGGGATGACGATGCCTGTGGCTCTGGGTGAAGGTGCCTGCGGCTTGGGATGACAGACATTGGCGGCTCGGGGTGACAGGCATTGGCGGTCCGGGGTGACGATTCCTGTGGCTCGGGGTGACGGCGTTGGCTTAGTGCGACCGGCCCACCAGTTGCTCCGGTGAGGCGATGCCACGCAGCTCCATCTGGCGTCCCAGTTCCTGCACCAGTGGAGCTGCCAGCAGCGGGTCGCGGAAGCTGGCGGTGCCGACGGCCACGGCAGTGGCCCCGGCCGCCATGAACTCCAGCACGTCGTTGGCGCTGGTGGCGCCCCCCATGCCGATTACCGGTACATCCAGTTCACGGCTTATGAGATAGACGGCGCGCAAGGCCACCGGCTTTATCGCCGGCCCGGAAAGACCACCGGTGACGTGCCCCAGCGCCGGCTTCAGGGTCCAGGGATCCAGAACCATGCCGTGTACGGTGTTGATCACCGACAGGCAGTCAGCCCCCGCCTCCACCGCAGCGTGCGCCAGAGCCAGGATATCGGTGACATTGGGAGTCAGCTTGACGATAAGGAACTTGCCGGTGGCAGCCCGCGCCTGCGCCGTGGCGCGCGCGGTAAGATCCGGGTCACAACCCAGCGCCTTTCCGTCCAGCTCCACGTTGGGACATGAAACATTGAGCTCCAGCGCCGCCACCTCGTCATGCCCATCCAGCATACCGGCACAGCGGCCGTAGCCGTCGGTCTCCTCGGCAGCGATACTGGCGATTAGCGGCACCGGCAGCCTTCCCAGCCGCGGCAGGTCATCGGCAATGAAGGCGTCTATCCCCTTGTTGGCCAGACCGATGGAGTTGAGCAGACCGGCGGCCGTCTCATACAGCCTGGGCGGCGGATTGCCCTCCCGCGGCTTTAAAGTGACCGTCTTGGGCACATAGGCGGCAAAGGGGAAATCGGCGAACAGGTCCGCCGCCAGCACCCTGTCCGCCGCCAGCACATCGAAGGTTCCGGACGCGTTGATTATCGGGTGGCGCAGCCGCAGCGGCCCCAGCGACGATTCCATGTTCACCGCCATTCCAGCTCACCTGCCCGAAATACCGGCCCCTGGTTACAGGCGCAGCGGTACTCGCCGTCGACCCGGACCACGCAGCCCTGGCAGGCGCCGACGCCGCAGGCCATGTGGGTGGCCACCGATACCTGGGCGTCGGCGCCGCACTCCCGTGCCGCGTCGACAACGGCCCGCATCATGGCACCGGGACCACAGGTGAACAGCTCCACCCCGGCGGCGGCAGGACCCAGGCCGATGAGGCACTCCGCCAGCAGATCGCTGACCACGCCCTTGCGGCCCATGGTTCCGTCCTCGGTACAGATATCCACATCCACATCGCGGAACAGTCCGGCCGCCACCGCCTGTACCCGCGTCTTGAAACCCAGCAGACAGCGTATATCGCGGCCCCGCCCGGCCAGTGTCCCGGCCAGCAGCGCCAGCGGCGCCACGCCTACACCGCCACCGACGATCACCGCCGGCCCTTCCCCCGACAGGTCGAAACCGTTGCCCAAAGGGCCCAGGACGCTGAAGCGGTCACCTACCCTGGCATCCGTCAGCACCACCGTCCCCTTCCCCACCGGCTCGATGAGGACCTTCACCAGGTCCGCTTCCACATCGTGAATGCCCATGGGGCGTGGCAATAAAGGATCCAGCGCCGGACCCGACTGCCTGATCATGACGAACTGGCCCGGCCGCGCCACCGCGGCTATCTCACCGGCGACGAAAGCAATCAGGTGGTAGGCGCCCACGGTCCGGCTTTCCACCACCGAGCACTGGTAGAGGTCAGCTTGAGCGGGAACGGTTTCCATGCAACTCCTGCAGATTAAGGATCTGGATGCCGGGTTCGCGGCTGGCCTCGATGGCTGCCACCGTCGCCTCAGCGCCGGCCATGGTGGTGATGCAGGGGATATTGGTCCTGAGCGTCGCCCGGCGGATCTCGTAACCGTCGGCATGGGCGCCCCGGCCCCTGGGAGTGTTTATCACACCGTCTACCTTGCCGGTAAGGATCATATCCACCACGTTGGGTTTACCCTCGGTGAACTTGCGCACCGACTCCGCCATGACGCCGGCTTCTTCCAGCGCCTCTGCGGTCCCGGATGTGGCCAATATGTGGAAGCCCAAATCCCGGAGCCGCTTTCCCAGCTTGACCGCCTGGGGCTTATCGGCGTCGCAGATGCTCATGAACATGGTGCCATGGTCGGGAAGCTTCTGCCCTGCGGCGTCCTGGGCCTTGGCGAAGGCGACAGGGAAGGACGTGGCTACCCCCATCACCTCACCGGTGGATTTCATCTCCGGCCCCAGGGTGGTGTCCGCCCCCGGCAGCCGCGAGAAGGGCAGCACCGCTTCCTTGACGGTAAAATGCGTATATTCCGGAGAGTCCGGCAGATCCATGGCAGACAGCTTCTCCCCCAGGATGACCCGTGTGGCCACCTTTGCCAGGGGGATACCCGTGGACTTGCTGACATAGGGAACGGTACGCGAGCCTCGGGGGTTGGCCTCCAGCACATAGACCTCGTCGTCCTTGATGGCGTACTGGATATTGACCAGCCCCACTACGCCCAGCTCCAGGGCCAGCCCCGTCGTATGCTCACTCACTTTTTCCAGAAGTTCCCGGGAAAGGGAATAGGCGGGGATGACGCAGGCGCTGTCGCCGGAATGGACGCCCGCCTCCTCTATGTGCTGCATGATGGCGCCCACAAAGACCTGCTCGCCGTCGCAGACGGCGTCCACGTCGATCTCCATGGCATCCTCCAGGAACTTGTCCAGCAGGATGGGGTGTTGGGGCGACGCCTGCACCGCCTCTACGATATAGCGCTCCAGGTCCTCGCGGCTGTAGACGATCTCCATGGCGCGCCCACCCAGCACGTACGAAGGCCGCACCAGCAGCGGGAAACCGATCTCCGCGGCTATCTCCAGCGCCTCCTCACGGCTACGGGCGGTGCCATAGGGCGGATGAGCGATGCCCAGCTTGCGCAGTACCTGACCGAAGCGCCCCCGGTCCTCGGCCAGATCGATAGTCTCCTGGGGCGTCCCCAGGATAGGCACCCCGGCCTGTTGCAACCCGTCGGCTATCTTCAGCGGCGTCTGCCCGCCGAACTGGACTATGACCCCTTTGGGCCGTTCGTTATCCACAATATTAAGTACATCCTCGAGGGTCAGCGGTTCGAAGTACAGCCGGTCCGAAATGTCGTAGTCGGTGCTGACCGTCTCCGGGTTGCAGTTGACCATGATGGCCTCGTAGCCGTACTCGCGGCAGGTCATCACCGCGTGCACGCAGCAGTAATCGAACTCGATGCCCTGACCGATGCGGTTGGGGCCGCTGCCGAGGATGATGACCTTTTCCTTCGACGAGGGCTCCGCCTCGTTCTCGCTGTCGTAGCAGGAATAGAAGTAAGGGGTCTGCGCCTCGAACTCGGCGGCGCAGGTGTCCACCGACTTGTATACCGGGCGGATATCCATGTTCAGCCGGGCGGTACGGACCTCCGCTTCGGTCGAGCCGGCGAAGGCGGCGATGGCGGCGTCGGCGAAACCGGTCTGCTTGGCCATCCTCAGGTCATGAGCGTCGTAACCTTCCAGAGGACGGTTCCTGAGATAATCCTCCCGCCGGATGATCTCCTCAAACTCCCGGAGGAACCAGGGGTTGATGCGGGTGGCGTCCTCTATCTCACCAACGGATACACCCCGCCGTAGCAGTTCGAAGATAAGATCATAGCGCTCAGCACAGGGGGTAGCGATGGCCGTCAGCATATCGTCGGTGCCGGCGCTGCTGTCCATCTCTACGTCCAGCTCACGCGAGCGCATGGACTTCATGAACGCTTCCTTGAAGGTGCGACCGATAGCCATGTTCTCACCCACACTCTTCATGTGGGTGGTCAGCACCGCATCCACCTTGGGGAATTTCTCGAAGGCCCAGCGCGGCGTCTTGACCACCACGTAATCGATGGTGGGCTCGAAGCAGGCGGGCGTCTTGCGGGTGATGTCGTTGGAAATCTCGTCCAGGGTATAACCCACCGCCAGCCGGGCGGCGATCTTGGCTATGGGGAAGCCGGTGGCCTTGGAAGCCAGCGCCGAGCTGCGCGAGACGCGCGGGTTCATCTCGATGACCACTATCTCCTCGGTCTCGGGATTGACGGCGAACTGGATGTTGGAACCGCCGGTCTCCACGCCGATCTCGCGTATGATGGCCAGGGAGGCGTCCCGCAGGCGCTGGTATTGCACGTCGGTCAGGGTCTGGGCCGGCGCCACAGTGATGCTGTCACCGGTATGGACCCCCATGGGGTCGATATTCTCGATGGAGCAGACGATGACCACGTTATCGGCGCTGTCGCGCATCACTTCCAGCTCGAATTCCTGCCAGCCCATCACCGATTCCTCCAGAAGCACCTGGCCGATGGGACTGGCGGTTACACCGTCATCCACAACGGTGCAGAAGGAATCCAGATCATTGGCCACCCCGCCCCCGTGGCCGCCCAGGGTAAAGCTGGGCCTGACGATAATAGGCAAGGTTAGCTTCTCCAGTCTCTGGCAGGCCTCCTTGACCGACCTGGCCAGGTCGCTGCGGGGCACCCTGAGGCCGATGCGCTCGATTGCCTGCCGGAACAGGTCACGCTCCTCGGCCTGGCGGATGGCGTCATAGTCGGCGCCGATGAGCTTGACGCCGTACCGGTCCAGCACCCCCGCCTCCTGGAGGCCGATGGCCAGGTTGAGCGCCGTCTGGCCACCCAGCGTCGGCAGCAGGACGTCGGGCCTCTCCTTCTCGATGATGGCCGTCACCGTGGGCACGTTCAGCGGCTCTACGTATGTGCGGGTGGCGAAATCCGGATCGGTCATGATGGTGGCCGGGTTGGAGTTGACCAAGATGACCTCGAAGCCCTCTTCCAGCAGCACTGTGCAGGCCTGGGTCCCGGAATAGTCGAACTCGCAGGCCTGGCCGATGACGATAGCCCCGGAGCCGATAAGCAGGATCTTGTCGATATCCGTGCGGCGCGGCATCAGGACATCAGCCCGGCGAACTCGTCGAACAGATAATGGGAATCATGGGGCCCGGGGCTGGCCTCGGGGTGATACTGCACGGAGAAGGCAGGTACCTCGCGGCAACGGATACCTTCCACCGTGCCGTCGTAAAGGTTGAGATGACTGATGGTGGCCGTGCCGAAATCGGTAGCGAGTATGAGGTCCTCCGGAGGCGGCGCCTCGAAGAAGGTCTTGCCGGAACAGGCCCGCTCAAGTCGTTCGCTTATGGCGGCCGGCGGCGCCACCGCGAAACCATGGTTCTGCGAGGTTATCTCCACCTTGCCCGACCCCAGGTCCTTCACGGGGTGATTGACCCCCCGGTGCCCGAACTTGAGCTTGTAGGTCTCCAGCCCCAACGCCAGGCAGAGTATCTGGTGGCCCAGGCAGATGCCGAAAACGGGCAACTGTCCCAGCAGACGCCGTACCGTGTTCACCGCGTAATCGAGCGGCGCCGGGTCGCCCGGTCCGTTGGAAAGGAAGACTCCGTCGGGCTCCAGGGCCAGAATCTCGTTGGCATGGGTGTTGGCCGGCAGGATGGAGACATTGCAGCCGGCGGCTCCCAGGCTCTTGATGATGGATCGCTTGACGCCGAAATCGAGCACAACCACCCGCCTCTTGCCCCGCAGGAACTCCAGGTCATAACGCTCATCGCAGGTGACTTCCGCGACCAGGTCCCGCCCGGCCATGGACGGCGTCTCCCTGATCCTGGACGCTATCTCTTTTTCATCGAAATCGCCCCAGTAGACACAGGCGCGCATGGCGCCCCGGCTGCGGATGCGCCGGGTCAGCGCCCGGGTATCGATACCGCTTACACCGGTAACACCCCGCTCTGCCAGCCAGTCTACCCAGCCCTGTTCAGCGGTGCAGTTGCGATCCAGATTATGAGCCTCGCGGGTAATGACGGCGCGTGCATGTACCTCTCCCGACTCACTGAAGATCTTGTTCACGCCGTAGTTGCCGATCAGCGGATAGGTGAAAGTCACCATCTGTCCGTGGTAGGAAGGGTCGGTAACCACCTCCTGATAGCCGGTCATGGCGGTATTGAACACCACCTCGCCGAAGACGGCTCCGGGGACGCCGAAACCATGGCCGCGGTAGACGGTACCGTCCTCCAGAACCGCGGCAGCGGGTAAACCTGTTGTCACTTGTTTGCTAGACATTTTCCTCCCTGAAAGCCACGCGGCCGGCGGCGATGGTCAGCCGTACCTGCCCCTTGACCCTTCGACCAGCGAAGGGCGTGTTGCGCGACTTGCTCCGGAACCGGTCCGGTTCGATATTGAATTCCTGTTCCGTGTCCACCAGGCAGAGGTTGGCTTCCTCACCCTCGGCGATGGCCGGCAGCGGCAGGCCGAAGGCCCGCGCCGGGTTGGCGGACATGGCTGTCACCAGCGTCTCCAGCGGCACATCGCCGTCCTCGACCAGTTCCGTGTACAGCATGGCGAAGGCGGTCTCCAGGCCGATGACGCCGAAGGGAGCCTCTTCGAAGGGGACCTCCTTCTCCTGTCCGGCGTGGGGAGCATGGTCGGTGCCGATGCAATCGATGGTTCCCCCGGCCAGGGCCGCTACCAGAGCCCGGCGGTCGTCCTCACCCCGAAGCGGCGGGTTCATCTTGAAACCGGTATCCAGGCCACGTACCGCCTCATCGCTCAGCAACAGGTGGTGCGGCGTCGCCTCACAGGTTATGGTAGCGCCCCGGTCGCGGGCCGCCCGGATTATCCCCAGCGACCCGGCACAGCTCACATGGGCCACGTGGACGCGGGCGCCCTCAAAGACGGCTATGTCCAGGTCCCGGGCCACGGCGGCCGTCTCGGCGACACAGGGTATGCCCGCCAGGCCCAGCTCCGCCGAGACCCCACCCTCGTTCATATGTCCCCGGTCCGACAGGGTCCGGTCCTCACAATGCAGGCTGAGCGGCAACCCCACCAGCTCCGCAGCCCTGAACGCCGCCCGGAGCAGGCCGCCGCTGTCCACCGGACTGCCGTCGTCGGTGAAGGCCACAGCGCCGGCGTCAGCCAGGTCCCACATATCACTCAGGCGTTCGCCGTCCAGCCCATGGCTGATGGCGCCCATGAAGGCGACCCGCACCACGGCTTCGGCCTCCGCCTGCTCGATAAGGGACTGGAGTACGGCGGCGTTGTCGGCCACCGGGTCGGTGTTGGGCATGGCGCACACGGCTACATAGCCGCCGCTGGCCGCGGCGCGCGTGCCACTGGCGATATCCTCTTCGTCCTCCCGTCCGGGGGCGCGCAGGTGTACGTGGGGGTCTACGAATCCCGGGAGCAGCAGGCGGCCGTCCGCCTTAAGCACCCGGCCGTCCTTTCCTCCACCCGCTGATTTGCCGATCCTGGCTATCATCCCTTTTTCCAGGACGACATCGGTTACAGTGTCCAGTCCCTGTACGGGATCGAACAGGTGAGCGTCCCTGATTGTCATGGTGGCTTTCGTGCCTTTTTTGGCTATCGTTGCTTTCACGGCCGTTATCCTTTTGCTACTTTAACAACAGGTTCCTCGTCGCTCGCCTCCGGCTCGCTCTTCGGAATGACAAATCATCCTGTCATCCCACCGCCCGGATATTCTTAATATCCGCGTCGGCCCGGTCTTCCCCGGCGGCGCCGGCTTCCAGCGCTTCCGCCGAAGCCGCGGCGCTATCAACGATGATGCGATACATGATGGCCATGCGCACCGCCAGCCCCGCCTCCACCTGCTGCAGAATGAGATTTTCGCCGGAATCGGCCAGCTCCGCCTCGATCTCCACCCCGCGGTTGATGGGTCCGGGATGCAGCACCCGCTGGTCGCCGCTGATATGACGCCGCCCCACGCAGTAGCGGGCGATATATTCACGAAGCGAGGGGATCATGCCGCTGTCCCCATGCCGTTCCTTCTGCATCCTCAACAGGTAGACGACATCCACGCCGGCCAGGGCGTCCAGGCTGTAGGCGACCTCGGCGCCCAGAGACTCCACACCGCGCGGCAGCAGCGGCGGCGGCGCTATGAGCGTCACTTCCATCCCCATCTTCCGGAAACCGGCGATGTTGGAGCGGGCCACGCGGCTGTGGAGGATATCCCCCACCATTGCCACCTTGAGGCCGTCCAGCTCTCCGTATTCCTGCTTCAGGGAGAAGATATCCAGCAGACACTGGGTGGGGTGGCCGCCCTTGCCGTCGCCGGCGTTGATCACATGGGCATCGGTATAGCGGGCGATGAAGGCGGGCGCCCCCACATGGGGATGGCGGATGACGATGATATCCGGGCCGTAAGCATTGAGGGTGAGCACCGTATCCTTGAGCGATTCGCCCTTACCCATAGCGCTGGAGTCAGCCTTGACGTTGATAACATCCGCCGAAAGCCGCTTGCCGGCCAGTTCAAAGGAGGTGCTGGTGCGGGTGCTCTTCTCATAAAAAAGGTCGATGACGGTGCGCCCGCGCAGCGTGGGCACCTTCTTGATATCCCGCTTGGGCAGCTCCAGGAAATCCTTGGCGGCGGTAACCAGGATGGACTCTATCTCCTCGCGGGACAGGTCGTTGATCGACAACAGATTCTTATTCATCTTCCACCGCCTCCAGTACCACCTCGTCCACCCCATCGACCTCCCGCAGGTGCACATTGATGCGCTGATCCTGGGAGGTGGGGAGGTTCTTACCGACATAATCAGGCCTGATGGGAAGCTCGCGGTGGCCGCGGTCCACCAGCACCGCCAGCTGTATCTGCGACGGACGGCCATAATCGAACAAAGCATCGATGGCCGCGCGGATAGTGCGGCCGGTGAACAGTACATCATCCACCAGCACTATGGTTTTCTCGTCCACGCTGAAAGGCAGGTTGGTACCCCGCACCTCGGGATGGGTAAGCCGGGAACGGACGGTCAGGCTGCCGCGGGCGGCTACATCATCGCGGTACAGGGAGATATCGAGTTCACCCACCGGCAGTTCCTGCCCGGCGAACTGTTCCATATGGTCGGCCAGGCGCCGGGCCAGGTGGACACCGCGGGTGAGGATGCCTACCAGGGCCAGGTTGCTGATATCCTGGTTCTTCTCCAGGATCTCGTGGGCGATTCGGACGATGGTCCGTCCCAGCTGGTCGGCGGGAACTACTGTCTTAACAAAAAGGCCGCTCACGCGGGTGTCCTGAATGCGGACACACGCCGGCGGCTCACTGAGATGTTACTTGATAAAGTACTGATCTCTGTCTCCCTTGTCAGCCTCACGGGGCGTGATTAAAGGGTTTATATGTGCACGCTTAATTTATCAGACGGCCCGGGTGGAGTCAAATACGGCGACACCCCGCCGGGGCGGCAGCATCATGGCACGTATTCGGGAAAAAATATAGACTGCGTATCACGTGGCTTTCAATCAACGGAGGGGTAACAAGTTGGGGCAGGACAGCCGTAACCGCCAGGCACCGGCCGCCGGCGACGCACCCGGGCCGCCATCGGACTGGTCCCGGCTCCTGATCATCGGCGGCGTCATCGCCGTGTTCATCCTGGCCGGGCTCCTTCTCCTGCTCACCAGGGCCCTGGGCGGCGACCAGCCCGCCCCCCGGGTGACCACGGAAACAGCCGTGGCTTACAGCCGCCCGGCGACTATATCCTCCACCACCTCGGGATCGGACAGGGTCGATATGTCGCCCAGGTCGTCCACCTCGCCGGCGGCTACCTTCCGGAGGATGCGCCTCATGATCTTGCCGCTGCGGGTCTTGGGCAGGCCATGGGTGAACTGGACCTTGTCCGGTTTGGCGATGGGGCCGATCTCCTGCTGCACGTGAGCCCTGAGCACCTGGCGCATCTCGTCCGTGCCGTCGTAACCCTCCTTGAGGATGACAAAGGCGTAAAGTCCGCTGCCTTTCAGTTCATGGGGAAAGCCGACCACCGCCGCCTCCGCTACCGCCTCATCCGACACCAGGGCCGACTCTATCTCGGCCGTTCCCAGGCGATGGCCGCTGACGTTGATGACATCATCCATACGGCCCAGGATCCAGTAATCACCATCCTCGTCGACGCTGGCGCCGTCACCGGAGAAATACTTGCCGGGGAAGCGGTCAAAATACACTTCCTTGACGCGCCGGTGCTCCGGGTCGCCGTAAGTACCACGTATCATGCCCGGCCAGGGCTTGTCGATCACCAGGTAACCGCCCTCGTTGGCGTCGGCGCGCGAACCATCGGCCCGCACGATCTCCGGTGAGACCCCGGGAAAGGGGCGTCCGGCCGAACCCGGCTTGAGGGTGGTGGCCCCCGGCAGCGGTGTTATGAGGATGCCGCCGTTCTCCGTCTGCCACCAGGTATCGACGATGGGCAGGCGGCTCTTGCCCACGTGGCGGTGATACCACATCCAGGCCTCCGGGTTAATGGGCTCCCCTACCGAGCCCAGCAACCTCAGGCTGTTCAGCGAGAATCCATCCAGCCATTTGGACCCTTCCTTCATCAGGGCGCGGATGACCGTAGGCGCCGTATACAGGATGCTCACCCGGTGGCGGTCGATGATCTCCCAGTAACGGTTGGGTTTAGGATAGGTGGGAACCCCCTCGAACATGATACTGGTGGCGCCGTTGCTCAGGGGCCCGTAGACGATATAGCTGTGGCCGGTGATCCAGCCGATGTCGGCGGCGCAGAAATAGGTATCTTCCTCGTGGTAATCGAAGATCCACTTGAAGGTGAGATGAACATAGACCAGGTAGCCGGCGGTAGTGTGCAGTACCCCCTTGGGCTTGCCGGTAGAGCCGCTGGTATACAGGATGAACAGCGGGTCCTCGGCATCCAGCTCCTGGGGGCGGCAGAAATCCTCGATATCGTCCGCCGCCATCTCCTCGTGCCACCAGAGATCGCGCCCTTCTTTCATGGCCACGGCGCTGCCCTTGACCCGGTCAACCACAATCACTTTCTCCGCCGTGGTACAGTGCCGCAGCGCCTCATCGGCGTTAGCCTTCAGCGGCACCACCCGGCCGCCGCGCATGCCGCCGTTGGCGGTGATCAGCATACGGGCGCCACAGTCGCGGATGCGGTCGCCGAGCGAACCGGCGCTGAAGCCGGCGAACACCACGCTGTGGATGGCGCCGATGCGGGCACAGGCCAGCATGGCTATGGCCAGCTCGGGAATCATCGGCAGGTAGAGGGTCACCCGGTCGCCCCGCACGATGCCATGCTTCTGCAGAACATTGGCGAAGCGGTTGACCTCGTGCGCCAGCTGCTGGTAGGTGAAGGTCCGGTAGCTGCCGTCGTCAGCCTCCCAGATGAGGGCGGCCTTGTTGCGGCGCCAGGTCTTCAGGTGGCGGTCCAGACAGTTGTAGGACACGTTGAGCTCGGCGCCCTGGAACCAGGAGATCTCGGGGATGCCGAAGTCGTATTCCAGCACCCGGTCCCATTTACGGAACCAGTCTATATTCTCCTCGGCCATCTCGGCCCAGAAGCCCTCGGGGTCTTCCATGGAGCGCCGGTAGATCTGCTCATACTGCTCCATGCTCTTGATGTAGGCATGTTCGCTGAACTCCGGCGGCGGCGGGAAGGTACGTCTCTCGCGCGCGAGGACCTGGATGGCCTCATCAACCTCCGGCGGATCGACCGGTTCGCCCCGGTCACCGCCTGTCGCCTTCTGCTCCCTGCTTTCGTCAGCCATTACTGCTCCCGTTCTCCGGACTTCCGGGGCTCAAGCCGTTGTCAGACGATATGCGTTGCTCTACATTATTTCGAACTGTTTATGAATGGGCTCGGAATTGTCCGTGCCCAGGTCCAGCACTACCTCGTACTTGCCCGACGGCCAGCCGCTGTCAGGCCTGGACAGCGACGAGCTAAAGGGACCGCCGCCGCCCTTCTCTGCGGTCAGGGTCACGGAATCGATATCCTGATCATCGGTAAGGTAGCGCCAGGTGATCTTCAGGGTGGTACCTTCCGGCGCGTTGTCCATCTGGCCGCTGCAAAATAAGGCTGGAGCAGTGGCGCTGACTATCTGCATGTCCGCATCGCACTGATCCCCGGTCATATTATCACATATCTTCACATCAGTGATCTCGGTAGTCGAGACTTCGCAGGCCTGCAGAAACAGGGAGCCGAAGACCAGTACCGTGGCTAAAAGCAGCGCTCGTTTCAATTTCCAATACCTCCTGGCTGGGCCGGGACGACCCCGGATATTACTGACCCTGATATTTTATCTATCCGGCGATGAAATGTCTCCCCCCCTTTCGACCGGTCCGGCCGGAGGCCTTCTCCTGAAATAGAATAACAGCAGTTTCAGAAACCCTTCTCGCGGGAAACAAAGCAATAGAAACCTACGTTCAACTATTGATGAATAAAGGGGATGGTAACCATGGAATCCACATCATTTGCAATACCTGTCTCGCCGGGGAAAACGGACGAGGCCCGGCTCATCTTCAGTGAGTCGATGGGCAAGCGCAGAGTGGAGCTGGCTGAATCATGCAACCGCAACGGCATCACCCACGAGTTCGCCTGGATACAGAAGTCCACCCGGGGAGGCGATCTGCTGATCCTTCACCTGGAGGCCGAAGATATCGGCCTGGCCATGGGCCGCTGGGCGGCCGCCGACTCACCCTATGATACCTGGCTGAAGGAACAGCTTTTCTACGTTACCGGTATCGATTTCACCAAAGCCGAAGACATCCCGCCTCTCCCCGATGTGCTCTGCAGTTTACAGGTCGACGCGGTGGCCCACGCCATACCCGTTGCTTCGGCATCGCCGGTGGTGGAAGGTAAGGCCGACCAGCTCCGGGCCTGGTTCGAGGAGCTTAAGGGGCCGCGTGTCGACGAACTGAGGAACTACCTGGAGCGCGGCGGCCTGGCGCGGGAAACATGGTATCTGCAGACCTCTCCCGGCGACGATACCCTCATCACCTTCGCCCTGGTCGAGGATCCGGATAAGTCGTTCCGCGGCTTTACCCGCTCGGAGCACCGGTTCGATACCTGGATGAAGGAGAAACTGCTGGAATTCACCGGCATCGATTATAACGCTCCGAAGACCGGACCCGAACCGGAGATCCATAGGGCGGAACTTATACTGGACTGGCATCATGACTTCCAGGCCGTTGTCTGAACGCGAATCGTTCCCGGCCGCGGCAGGCCCGAACCTGTGAGGATGGGGTCCGTCCGGGCCGGCGGAACGACAAAGACCAGAATACTCGTAGTCGACGACGAGGCCAACGTGAGAAAGCTGGTGCGCTCCTACCTGGAAAAGGATGGCTTCCAGGTGAGCGAGGCCGCTGATGGCGTGCGCGCCATCGAGATGGTCCGCAGCGAACGGCCGGACCTGGTAGTGCTGGACCTGATGCTGCCGGAGATGGACGGGCTTGAAGTCTGCCGCACCGTCTGCGGCGAAGACGGCCCCATGGTCCTGATGCTGACCGCCAGAGCCGATGAGGCGGACAAGCTGGTGGGTCTGGGCATGGGCGCCGACGACTACCTGACCAAGCCGTTCAGCCCGCGGGAACTGGTGGCCAGGGTCAAAGCCATCCTGCGGCGGGGCGGCAGGACCGGGGCCGCCGGTGCTGCTACCGGAGTATTCCGGGCCGGCCCCGTCCTGGTGGACACCGAACGCCACCTGGCGAAGATAGGCGACCGCGAGCTGGACCTGACCGCCCGCGAATTCGATATCCTGGCAGCGCTGGCCGCCAACGCCGGCATCGTCCTCAGCCGGGAGCAGCTGCTGGAGAGCATATGGGGCTACACCTATTATGGTGACCCGCGGGTAGTGGACGTGCACATGGCCAAGCTGAGGAAGAAGCTGGAGCCGGACGCTTCCGAGCCCCGGTACCTCAGGACCGTCAGGGGCGTCGGCTACAAGCTGGAGGCCGGGCGGTGATCAAGCAGGGGCTGCAACTCAGATGGAAACTGCTGGCGACTTTCCTGCTGGTAATAGCGGTAGGCATCGGCGTCATCATAATTATCACCCGCCAGCTGACCCTGAGCTCCTACAGTGAGCACCTGCGCAACATGACCGGCGGCGGCATGGGCGGCATGATGTCCTCCATGAGCACCGACCTGGACCGGGCTTTCCGCCAAGCGCTCAATTACGCCCTGCTGTGGGGAGGACTGGCGGCGGTGGCGGCGGCGGTGGTAGTAAGCTTTTTTATATCCCGTCGTATAACCCGTCCGGTTCACGAGATGGCGGCGGCCACCCGGCAGATAGCTGCCGGCGATTTCAGCCGAAGGGTGAAGGAGGGCTCCAGCGATGAGCTGGGAAACCTGGCGCAGAGCCTCAACCGCATGGCCGAGAGCCTGGAGCAATCGGAGCAGCAGCGACGCGACCTGATGGCCAATATCGCCCACGAGCTGCGCACCCCCCTGTCCAGCATATCCGGCTACATGGAGGGCCTGGCCGACGGTGTGGTACCCGCCGAGAAGGAGACCTATGATCTGGTCAGGCAGGAGGCAGGCCGCCTCAACCGCCTGGTGGATGACCTGCAGCAGCTCTCCCGGGCGGAATCGGGAGAAGAGCAACTGAACCCGGTCTCCATCCCCCTGGCGGGTTTCCTGGAGAGGGTGCGCCGGAAGATGGAGCCGCGATTCGTCGCCAAGGGGGTCTCCCTCACCATCGACGGAGAGAACGAGGGGGTCACCGTCACCGCCGACGAGGACAAGCTGGACCAGGTAATGATAAACCTGCTGGACAACGCCCTGCGGCATACGGACGGCGGCGGCGGCGTAACCCTGTCCGCGGACCGGTATGAGGGCCGCGTGTTCCTGGTCGTCGCCGACAGCGGCGGCGGCATCCCCGCCGCCGACCTGCCCCACATATTCGACCGCTTCTACCGGGCCGACAAGTCGCGTTCCCGCGACAGCGGCGGCAGCGGCATCGGCCTCACCATCGCCAGGAGCTATGTGGAAGCCATGGGCGGCGGTATCAGCGCCGCCAGCACTCCCGGCACCGGCACCCGGATTACCCTATCCTTTCCCGCCTCCTGAGCGCTGAAGTCATGGACTGCCGGCCGCCATCTCTGGTCATACCAATCGCTTTTCTGTAAGAATGTGATGGTATGAGTGGGTCGAGACGAAAGTTCAGGGTTAAAATCAAACGCCTGGTAGCCATCTGGGTTATCACCACGCTGGGCCTATACCTGCTGTCCGGCATGCTTCCCGGTTTCAGGATCGACGGAATCTGGTCGGTGATTGCCCTCGCCGCTGGCATCGGCATCCTCAACGCCCTGCTATGGCCGACACTGGTCTATCTGACCCTGCCCCTGAGCATCCTGTCCCTGGGCCTGTTCACGCTGGTGCTCAACGGTTTCATAATCTGGCTGGCTTCGGTGATCGTCCCGGGTATCGATATCATCAATGTATGGGACCCGCTGTTTATCGCCATCGGCTTAGCCGCGGTCAACACCCTGCTTACCAGCCTGTTCTCCGTAGATGACGACGAGTCCTACTACCGCAATGTGCTGAAAAGAAAGGTCACCAAGCAGTTAAAGCCGGTCGAGTCCGATGTGCCGGGAGTGATATTCCTGGAGATAGACGGACTGGCCAAACCGGTGCTGCTCCGGGCCATCCGTAACGGCCACGCCCCCATCATGGCCCGCTGGCTGGTAGAGGGGAGCCACCGCCTCGCCGGCTGGGAGTGTGACCTCTCGTCCCAGACCGGGGCCAGCCAGGCCGGCATCCTGCTGGGGAACAACTACGATATCCCCGCCTTCCGCTGGTACGAGAAGGACACGGGCCGGTTGATGGTATCCAGCCAGATGAGCGATATCTCCGAGATCGAGAAGCGGCAGTCCAGCGGCAAGGGGCTGTTGGCAGACGGCGGCCTCAGTCTCAGCAACATGTTCTCCGGAGAGGCCCCCATCACTGTGTTCACCATGAGCACGGTCAAGAACCCGAAGGCGTCTGATTTTCACAAGAGAAGCTTCTACATGTTCTTTATCGATCCCTATAACTTCCTTCGGGCCTTCATGCTGGCCCTCTGGGACATCTTCCTGGAACTCAGGAGCAAGCGACGGCAGCGCCAGCGTGACGTGCAGCCACGGCTGGAACACCGGGGTCTCAAGTTCGCCTTTATCCGGGCGGCCACCACCACCATCATCAGGGAGTTGAGTATCTATACGCTCATAGGCGACATGTTCGCCGGCATCCCGTCAGCTTATGTCACCCTGTTCGGATATGACGAGGTGGCTCATCATTCGGGAGTCGAGCGCGAGGACACGCTGGAGGTCCTGCGCAAGCTGGACCAACAGTTCGAACGGCTGGAGGCCGCCTCCCGGCAGGCTCCCCGTCCCTATGATTTCGTCATCCTTTCCGACCACGGCCAGAGCCAGGGGGCGACCTTCAAACAACGCTATGACATCACCCTGGAGGAATACGTGGAACAGCTGGTGGCCGGCAAGGTCAAGGTGGGAACCACCGGGGCCGTCGCCGAACACTGGAGCTACCTGAGCGCGCCGCTAACGGACGCGATCCAGGGGGACCAGCATCAGCTTTCCGCCAAGGCGCTCCGGCTGGCCGTCAAGAAAAAGACCAGCGAGGGCGAGGTGATGCTGGGTCCGGAGCGCGATGCCCTGGAGGACAAGAAGAAGATCGCCGGCGAGAAGGAAGAGGCGATCGTGATGGCCTCCGGTAACCTGGGGCTGATTTATTTCACCGACTGGAAGGAACGCATGACCCTGGAACAGATAGACGGGGCTTTTCCCGGCCTTCTGCAGGGGTTGGCGAACCATCCCGGCATCGGTTTCGTGATGGTCCGTTCCGCGGAGAAGGGCCCGCTGGCCATCGGCGCCAATGGCGTATACTTCCTGGAGGAGGACCGTTTCCAGGGGAAGAACCCACTGGCGTACTTCGGCGCCAACGCAGCAGCCCACTTGAAGCGCACCGATGGTTTTCCCCATGTGGCGGACATCATGGTCAACAGCTTCTACGACCCGGTCACCGACGAAGTGGCCGCCTTTGAGGAGCTGGTGGGAAGCCACGGCGGTCTGGGTGGCGACCAGGCCCACCCCTTCGTGCTGTTCCCGGCCGCGTGGGAGTTGCCGGAGGAGGAGATCGTCGGCGCTGAGCACCTGAACCAGGTCATGCGAGGATGGCTGGATGCGGTAAAGAAAAACAACGGGAATGATGACAAGGACTGATGGCCGCCACCGGCGACACCGAGAACTTCTGTAAACCGGACGGGCCCCGCTATGAGGGGAGCTACGCCGGCGGCTCAGCCAGGTTCTCCGGCGAGCTCAGCGTGGTGAGCTGGAACATCAAGTTCGCGCGCGAAATCGACACCGCCATCGCCGAACTGAATGAGACAGACCAGCTGCGCAACGCCGATATCATGCTGCTGCAGGAGATGGACGACGAAGGTGTGGATGCCATCGCCCGCTCCCTCGGACTCAACTATGTGTACTTCCCCGCTTCGGTGCATTGCCGCACCGGTAAAAAATTCGGAAACGCCGTGCTGGCGCGGTGGGAGATCTCCGGCAGCGCCAAGCTGCTGTTGCCGCACGAAAGTCCCCGCACCGGCGAGCGCCGCATCGCTGCCCGGGCCCACGTGGCGGTCGATGGACGGGATGTGGTCGCCTACAGTGTCCACACCGAGACCTTCGCCCTGAGCGCCCGCAAACGCTACGAGCAGTTCCGTTCGCTGGTGGACGATATCGCCGGCGAAGACCAGGGATACGTGCTGGTTGGCGGCGACTTCAATACCATCAAGGCCAAGAACATCAAGAAGCTGGAGGAACGGTTCCGCCAGGTGGGACTCAGACGGGTTTCGGCCGGGGCCGGTCCTACCCTCAAGGCGGGATTCATGAGTTTCACCTTCGACCATATCTTCGTCCGCGGTATGGCCGGTATCGACAACCGGGTCTGGAAGGACACCGCCGCCAGCGACCATTTCCCCGTCTGGCAGCGCCTTCTGCTCCAGTAAATCTTCATATAATCTTCACAAACGCTTAATTGCTCCTTCATCACCGGCGGCGATAATAGCATTGAGATCAAATCCAGATGGAGGTCAGAAATGACAAAAGCAATCGCTATAACGATCCTTTCGGTAGTGGTCCTGCTGGCCGGAGCCGCAGTGGTCCTGGCGCAGACCACCCAGGGGACGACCCCTGATTACGGCGGCATGCCCATGTGGGGCGGCGAAACCACCGGCAGCGGTATCACTGAAGGAGTCACGGATATCAGCGAAGTCTGCGGAAACCAGACGCAAGAGCACAGGCAGAACATGGAGCAGCACATGCAGGACGGCACCATGGAGCAGCACATGCAGGACGGCACCATGGAGCAGCACCACGGCGCTGATGGAACCGGCCATATGAGTGATCAGACCCGGGAAGATATGCAGCAGACCATGAACGAGCACATGGGCGACGGCACCTATCAGGATCATATGGGTAGCGGTGCCCCGGAAACCGGCCAGGGTTACGGCCCGGGCCCCGGTGGACACATGGGAAGGTAACCACCAGGTAAATGGAAGAGGAGCCAGAGAGACGCCCCACCGGGGCGTCTCTTCTTTCCTTAATCAACTCTTAATCAACGCTTTATGTTTCTTTCATGCGTGGTGGGCATACTAATAAGAACAAGGAAATCAGCGTCCGTGCGCAGACGGCAATACACACGGCAACAAAGGAGATAGCAATGGGAATCGCGTTCATTGGGTTTTTGTTCATAGCCGTTTTCCTGTTCCTGTTCTACGCCGGCAACGGTTCCGGCAGGAGCATTCTCAATCCTGGCACCCCGATACCGGTGGAGACTCCGCTGGAGGTGCTGAAAAAGCGGTACGCCCGTGGAGAGATAGACAGGGACGAATACGAGGAGCGCCGGCGCTACTGCGAATAATGATGGATAAAGGAGTGGATGAATCATGCACGGCTGGGACTGGGGACACTCTGAAACCGGCTTCGGTATCGCCGGCGGCATCATCATGATGGTCTTCTGGGCGGCGGTGCTGATCGCCGTTATCCTGTTCATCGTCTGGCTGTTCCGGCAGATTCAGGCAGGCGGCAACCGGAGCGTTACCGGCCCGGGAAATACCAGCGAGACGGCCCTGGACATACTCCATAAAAGATATGCGAAGGGTGAGATCGATAAAGCCGAATTCGAAGAAAAAAGGGACACTCTGGGCCGCGGCTGATGTAACCAAAAAAGGGGGATGCGCCCGTCTGGCGGGCGCATCCCCCTTCACTTCCTCAAAGCGTCAGAACGAGGGGCCCACTTTCCACTCCCCGTCCTTCTTGACCAGTTTAAAGGTCGTGGAATCGGTACTCTCCTCGCCGTTGGTCTTGGTCGTCGCCTCCACCTCAGCTGTGGCCGTGTCGCCATCCTCGGTCACATTGACGATCTTGTAGCTCACAACTTCACCCAGGTCCATGCTGTCATTGCAGGACGCGACCAGGGCCTCCTTGGTGACCCCCAGGCCAGAGAATTCCGGAGCCTCCAGGTCGATGTAGCTGACCATCTTGTCGCAATCCTTGTTCTTGGATGCGTCCATAAAGTCCTGAACCGCCGCCTCCGCGCCGCTACCGCCACAGCCTACAGCGGGTAACGCCATCGCCACCAGCAGCAGCCCGGCCAATACCGCCATCAATACCGTGCGTCTGTTCAACTGTTCTCCTTTCATATTTATCCAGACATTTGAAAGACCCTATCATTCAGGCGTTCAATGCTCAATTTTATTTAAAACCTTCAAAAAGGCTATACAGTTGTATATAATAACTAACCCAACTACATAGGTTCTGTATGTCTCCTGTCCATCAATAACACCTCAGGGGTGAGGGTTATGCTAAAAAAACATTTCAAAACCTGTGTCAGCTGTGACAGTCCCCTGGAATATGAGATGTGCCTGGGCCTGCATATATGCGAGGCGTGCAAGGTCGGCCTGGAGCACGACCCCGGAGAGAAGATGACGGTTACTGCCTCTTCCGCCGGGCTCAAGCCACAGGATATCGGGGATATGGACCACAGCCGGATGGGCGCAGCGTAAACACCACCCATAACGGTGCCCTGCCGTTACCGGCTATGTTCAATCCGGCCGGATGATGGTATCATTCATATACTGAAAAGGGTAGGAATTATCATCCTGAAGGCAGGAACAGGGTAATGGGAAAATGGTGTAAAAAGCATCCGATTCTGGCCGGACTCGGCTTCATGTTCTTCGGCGTGATGCTGGCTGTCATCGTAGCCGCCTACCTGGTTTCGCTTCAGACCTCCACGCCCCAGGCCACGCGGACCTCCAGGCGGAGAAAAGCTCAGCGAGGGCTAAGAAACTACAGTCGTCCCATTATCGCCGGCGCTTCCACACCCGCAGTCCCGGCGGCGCCGGTCGACCTGCATTTCCCCAGGTGGCAACGGTATCTGGCCCAGGCGATCGCTATCACCATCGGCGCCGTGTTCGCCATCCTCATTACCAACATCATCGCCGGGCTCCTGTAGGGGCGCCGGCGGAACTGCCCCAGCCCCGCTGCCGCTCTCAACTCAACGGTGTTCGTTCCTGTTTTCCGGGCATCGTCTGCCGGCGGCGGCTGAAGACGTAGACGCGTTCGATAAAATCCTTCCTGACAGCGAGGTCGCCCAGACGGTCATCCTCCTCCACCGGCGCCAGGGGAAAGGTATCCATGAAAACGCGGGCGAAGATGCCGCCGGCCAGGCGGCAACTGGGCGATCCGCCCTTGAAGATGAACCCTGACAGTTCCTCGTCCCGCAACTGCTTAAGCCTGTTCCGCGCCCATCCGTCCACTTTGGCCGTGAGGTCGATGCCGGTGTCGACGGTGATCAGACGCAACCGGCCCGGGCCTCCCACCAGGCGCATCGGCTCCCGGGGGACACCCAGGCCGGCCTCCACTTCCGGACAGACCGGGACCAGGTCGAACAACCGCCCCAGCGTGCCGGCCAGGGAACGATCCTGCTGATGGCCCCCGTCATAGCGAACCCGCTGTCCCAGCAGGCAGGAACTGATCCCCAATCTGATCTTGTCGCCCATAAATATCGTATCCCTGTGTTAGGCTCTCATGCCTTTACTGACCCTCGCCCCTCTCAGTCTCGATTATCTCCAGGAAGGCAGCGACGATGTGAGGGTCCCACTGGCCGCCGGCCCCCTCTTTCAGGTTCCTGATGGCGACTTCATGGCTCAAGGCATCGCGATAAGCTCGCTTGGTGGTCATGGCGTCGTAAGCATCCGCTACGGCCAGGATCCGGGCCCCCAGGGGGACATTCTTCCCCCTCAGACCCCGGGGATAGCCTTTGCCGTCGTAACGTTCATGGTGTCCTTCGATAGCGGGGACAATATCCCGCAGGAACCCCAGATAGCGCACGATCTCCCCGCTCTTTCCCGGATGCCGCTTGATCTCGGCAAATTCTTCCGGGCTGAGCTTGCCGGGCTTCAGCAGTATCGAATCAGATACGCCGACTTTGCCGATGTCGTGCAGGTCGGCTGCCTTCTTGATCTTCATCGTCTCTTCATCGTCCAGCCCCAGCTTGCGGGCCAGCGTCACCGCATACTGGCCCACGCGCTCGGTATGACCGGCGGTGTAATGGTCCCTGGCTTCCAGACTCGCTATCAGGGCCTTGGCCATATCCAGGTATCCCTGCTCCAGTTCGCTATATGTCTCAGCCACTTTGGCGCGCATCTTGTTGAACTCGTCCGACAGGCAACCCAGTTCGCGGTCATAGATCGGCGGCACCCGGACGGTAAAATCACCGTCGGCCATTTGCTGGGCCGATGACACCAGCAGGCGGATGGGCTTGGAGACGAACCGGCTGGCAATCAACGTTACGCCGGTAACGATCAACGCCGTCACTATGATGATTACCATCATCCCTTTCCGTAGTGCGTCCAGAGCGCCCAGGAAGGATGAATGGGGGACGGCGGTCATCACCGTCCACTGCTTCCCCGGGATCTTGCTGATACCGAACTCGTAGGTCTCGCCGCTCATATCCAGCTGACTGGTGAAGGTCTGGGTGGTCCTTGCGCCCAGTATTATCGCCATTATCTCCGGGTAATCAGTGGCCTCTATCTCGGTGATATCCGCGCCATAATGCTGTTCGTCCAGGAGGGCGGTCACCGTCTCCCGGGGAAGCGGCGCCCACGCCTTGTAGATCATGCCCCGGTCAGACCCGTGGCCGATGCGCACGCCGTACTCGTCGGTTATGATCGCCACCGACCCCGGACCGCGGAACTTGCTGTCCTCCTGCAGGGGCTCCCAAAAGCTTTCAGCAGCGACCGTACTGACCGCCGCCATCACAACACGATTTTGGCTGTTGGTCACCGGCGCCGAATAATAGATGACATCCTTGCCGCCGTCCCGCGAGGGCGCCGATGTGCATTTCACGCCGGTAGCGGTCTGTTTTATGAAGGAACGGTTGCCGAGGTACTGACCCAGGTTGTCGGATGTGGAGAAGATGACCTTGCCGCTGTCCAGATCCACAAAAAAAATGGACTTGATCTCCGCGTGCATGGTAAGGAAGGCGTTAACGGTGGTCACCATCTTCCCGGACCCATCACCGGGTGCGGGGTTGTCGGCATATTGTCTTACGACCTTGTTCCCGGCGATGGCCGCCGCCTCGGCGAGGTGATTCTCTATCTCCCGGCTGAGGGTGTTCGCCACTTCTCCGGTATGGGTGATCAGATCGCTGCGCTTGTTCTCGAGCATGAGGTTATAGGCGGTCTTCTGCACGAAGTAACCGGCGACGAACAACGGCACCAATGAGAGTGTCAGCATCGTCACCATCATTTTCACGCTCAGCGGCAACGATCTGACCTGGACCATCAACCTCTTTACCATACAGAACCCCGCCTTGCGGGAGAGAAGGGAAGAAGTCCGGTCTCTCCGGCCCATAATCTATCGGCTATTTGCCGGGTGACAAATAGTAGACTTAATCTATGACATTTTTTTACTATCTCCTTTCTTTTCAAACCTGTTGCATCCAGGCCAGAGGCAACTTCAATCCGTCTGCGCCTTCCGCCACCCGTCCAGCCGCAGACGCTCCATGCGCTTCAGGCCCCACTGCTTGAACTCCTGGAAATACCTCAGCTTGTCGGTCCTGGCCAGGTCCAGCAGTTCCTGCCGTTCACGGGCGCTGTCGATGTGGTCACCGGGATATACGCCGCGCCAGGTGGCATAGCCACCGTCGAACAGGGCGCCGGGGGACATCTCGGCGGCTATCTCCGGGACCCGGCCCTGGAAGAAGCGCGCCGCCTCCATGTCATATTCAATCAGCCAGCCGTTGTCGGCGATCATGGTGTCACCATCGAACTCCCGCTCACCCGAGCAGACGGGGCAATACACGGCGCCGACTATCTCCTCAGGGAATATCTCATCCCGGAACATCAGGCTGGCGGAACTCCGGCCGCAATGGCAGCCTATGGCATGCTCCTCACACATGGCAGTCACTCCTTTGGTTTCTCTGTCTGCGGGTCTGATTTAAGACTAATTTCGTCTTATTAGCATACCCGCCGGGACAGCGAATCACACATAGGCGGCCGGCGGGCCTTCTCCCCTTTTCTTGTTGTAATTACACGCTAAGGGGCATGACTTGCGTCCCTCTTTCCAGGGGAAAGCCGCTGAAGATGGTTCGGCGCCTCCGTTATTTCACGGCGACCACGTCGGCGTGGCCCTCGCGGAACAGGACGTTGATGCCTACGTCGTTCTCGTGCCGGGTCAGGGAGAGGTCGAGACTGGCGTCTCCCACCCGCAGCCGCCTGATACGCAGCTCCTTGAGGAACTCCGGCAGATAGGGGTTGGTGAATATCAGTTTGTTTTCAGCGGCGCGCGCCTCCAACCCCAGACAGGCCTGCAGCAGCATCAGCACCGAGCCCGAGGCCCAGGCCTGGGGGGCGCAGGAGACCGGATACAGGGTGGGACTGGCGCCGGCGCGGCGGTTAAAGCCGCAGAACAGTTCGGGCAGGCGGTGCTGGTCGAAGTAGACACCGGCATCGAACAGGCCCGTGAGAACCTTCGCGGCCTCTTCCTTGAGGCCATAGCGGGCGAACCCGGCGGCGACCAGCGCGTTGTCATGAGGCCATACCGAACCGTTGTGATAGGCCATGGGGTTGTAACGGACTGCTCCGGCCGCCACCGTGCGGATCCCCCAGCCGGAGAAGGATTCCTCGGCGGTCAGGGTCGCCGCCACCCGCCGGGCGCGCTCCTCCCCGGCGATACCGGTATAGAGGCAATGCCCGGCGTTGGAGGTCACTACCCGGCATTGCTGTTTCTTTCCGTCAAGCGCCAGAGCATAGGTGGAGAGTTCCTCGCACCAGAAGGCCTCCTCGAAGCGCCGCCTCAGCTCCTCTGCCAGCCGTTCCTGGTCCCGCGCCGCCTCCTCCATCTCCAGCCCCCGGGCCAGGGCGGCGGCCGCTCTGCGGGCGGCATACACATAGCCCTGCACCTCGCAGAGAGCGATGGGTGGCTCAGCCGGCGTGCCGTCACGGTGGAAGACCGAGTACTGCGAATCCTTCCAGCCCTGATGCAGCAGACCCTGCTGCGAGCGGCGCGAGTACTCCACGAAGCCGTCACCGTCCAGGTCGCCGTAGCGGTCGATCCACTGCAGCGCGCGCTCCACATGGGGCCAGAGCGAGCGGGCGAAGGAGAGGTCGCCGGTGCGCAGGTAATAGGCGCCGGCGAGCATGACAAAAAGCGGCGTAGCGTCAACGGAGCCGTAATAAAGGGCGAAGGGCACCTCGCCCAGGGCGGCCATCTCGCCGACCCGTACCTCATGGAGCACTTTTCCCGGCATGGCGTCCTGCGCCGGGCTGTCCCTGTCGGCCTGCCTGGCGGCCAGGTAGCTGAGCACGCCGCGCGCCAGCCCGGGATTGTACCAGAGGCACTCCAGCGCCGTGATGATGCCGTCCCGGCCGAAGACCGTACTGTACCAAGGCACGCCGGCGTAAGGGTAAGGTCCGTATTCCGTCTCGGTCCGCAACATATGGAGGTCGGCGATGGTGCAGGCCAGCAGGTCGTTGAACTGGCTGTTGGATGAGTCCAGTTCCGGGTCGCCGGCCGCGGTGTCCAGGCGCGCGGCTTCGGCCTCTTTTTCGGCCTGCCTGTACCAGTCCCCCGACCTGCCTTCTTTCGGCGCAGTATCCGCCGCCGGGGAGTGAGCCGGCCCCCCGCCGGCGCCCGTCCCCCCCTCTTCTTCCAGCTCACAGCAAATCGTCCATTGGAAACGCGCTTCGCCCCGCGGTTCCAGCTTCAGCTGGAACCGGATACCGGACTCATCGATCTTGACAGGCGGCGGAGCGAAGCGCAGTCGCGTCCGGCGGACGCGTCCATCCAGTCCCTCATAGGCCAGCAGCAGTGAATCCTCCGTCACCTGCGGCGGCAGCAGCCGCCCCCGCTGCTTGCGGGTGGCGCCGCGCACCTCGAAGATGTCGGCGAAATCGGCATCAACCACCAGGGAGAAGCCCAGGTTCACGGCCGAATTGCCATAGTTGTGAATGGTCAGGCGCTCGTAACAGGTGGCCCGCCAAAGCAGTTTGGCCCGGAAAAGGTGCACCGCGCCGCGGGGGATCACCGTATCATCGCCGCGGGGCAGGTCGGGGTTCATCAGGTCGACGGCCAGGCCGGCGTTGTCCGCCAGGATAGTCGAGCTGAGCAGCAGCGGCCGTTCCTCCATCAGCCGCAGCACCAGCCGGGAAAGGAAGCGCGTGTCCTTGTAATAGAGG
>BDUA01000036.1 GCA_002897715.1 bacterium BMS3Abin01 | reverse complement strand
TCGCCCAGCTGTACCGGTATTTCCCCAAGCTTTGTCCTCCATATTGCGGACTGGAGATAAATTTTCGGAGGATAAAGAACAACCCCAGGATAAAGTATTACACCCAGGCGGAAGTGGTGAACATCTCAGGCAGCGAGGGTGATTTCGAGGCCTCGATAAAGCTGAACCCCCGGTTCGTCAACCGGAAGTGCACCGCCTGCGGCGAATGCGTAGAGGTCTGCGACGTGGACAGGCCCAATGAATTCAACTACGGCATGGACAGCACCAGGGCCGTTTACCTGCCGCACGACCAGGCGTTCCCCATGAGGTACATCATCGATGGCGACGCCTGCAAGGGCGAAGCATGCGGCAAGTGTGTGGAGGTCTGCAAGTACGGGGCCATCGACCTGTCGATGCAGCCGTCTTCGACGCAGGTCAAGGCAGACAGTATCGTCTACGCCACCGGCTGGAACCCTTACGACGCCGCCAAGATCGAGAACCTGAACTTCGGCACCGCCAGGAACGTGATCACCAACGTGATGATGGAACGGTTGGCTGCCCCCAACGGCCCCACCAAGGGCAAGATACTCAGGCCCTCCGACGGCAAGGAAGTGAAGAATATCGCTTTCGCCCAATGCGCCGGCAGCCGCGACCAGAACAACCTTGACTACTGTTCGGCCGTCTGCTGCATGGCATCACTGAAACAGACCACTTACCTCAGGGAGAAATCACCGGAAGACACGGAGGCGACCATTTATTATATCGACCTCAGGACCCCCGGAAAATATGAGGACTTCCTCAGGAAGGTGGAGGATGACGAGAAGGTTACCATGATCAAAGGCAAGATAGCCAAGATAGAGGAAGACGCCGCCAGCGGTGACGTAATCATAACCGCCGAGGACATCCTTGGCGGCGGCAAGATCGAAAAGAAATATGACATGGTCGTGCTGGCGGCGGGCATGGAGCCTTCGGCGGTCAGCGACGAGATGGGCGGCGTCAGCAAGGAAGACAACGGTTTCATCATCTCCGCGGCTACGCCCGGGGTGTATGCCGCCGGTGTGGCCCGGGGTCCCGGGGACGTATCCCAGTCGGTACAGATGGGAACCGGTTGCGCGCTGAAAAGCCTGCAGAGCGCCAAGGGAGGGGAGTAGACATGGCTGAAGAGAACACGGCAACGGAGAAGACCACGGAAGAGGCCGCCAAGCCCAAGCTGGGCGTCTATATATGCTCAGGCTGCGGCATCGGCGACTCCCTAAACCTGGAGGAGCTGGAGAAGATAGCCAGCGGGCAGTACAAGGCCCCGGTGTGCAAGACCAACGACTTCCTCTGCAACCAGGAAGGTGTAGACCTGATAACCGGAGACATCAATAACGAGGGCGTGAACCGCATCGTCATTGCCGCCTGCTCGGCGCGGGTGAATACGGACGCCTTCGCCTTCGACCCTCTCAGTTACTACACCGAAAGGGTGAGCCTGAGGGAACAGGTCGTCTGGACCCAGGAGCCCAACGACGAGAATACGCAGATGATGGCGGAAGACCAGCTGCGCATGGGCATAGTCCGGGCGCAGAAGGCCAAGCCGCCGGTTCCGCATATCGAGCCCATCTCACGTACGGTAATGGTGATCGGCGGCGGCACCACGGGCATCAACGCCGCCCTGGAGACCGCCAGGGCCGGCAGTGAGGTCATCCTGGTGGAGAAAGAGGCCGAACTGGGAGGCTGGGCCCGCAAGATGTACAGGGTATTGCCGGAGAAGGCCCCTTTCGAGCAGATTCAGGAATCGGATATCGGCGACAGGATACGGGAGGTCGAGGCCAGCGACCGCATCAAGGTCATGACCTCGGCGCATATCGACAACATCGCCGGAGAGCCCGGTAAGTATGAAGCAACCGTCACCACCGGCGGCACCACCACCACCGAGAACCTGGGAGCCATCATCATGGCCATCGGCTGGCGTCCCTACGACGCCAACAAACTGGGGCATCTGGGCTACGGCAAGTTCAGGAATGTGGTTACCAACGTGGAGATGGAGGAGATGGTCACGGCGGCGTCAGGCAAAGTCAACCGCCCCTCGGACGGAAAGGCCGCCCAGCGGGTCGCCTTCCTTCAGTGCGCCGGCCAACGGGACCCGGACCATATACCATATTGCTCAAGCGTATGCTGCCTGACCTCGCTCAAACAGGCGCTGTATGTGACGGACAGCAACAAGGACGCCGGCGCCTACATCATCTACAAAGACATGCGCACCCCGGGCCTGTACGAGAACTTCTACAAGGCCGCGCAGGATAACCCGGGCGTGATGCTTACCAAGGGCGAGGTCCTCAACATAGAAGAGGATAGTTCGGGCAATATTATCTTGGAAGTGGACAATACCATGCTGGGGGAGAAGGTACGCATAGAGGCCGACATGCTGGTACTGGCTACCGGCATGGAGACCAACATGATGCCTGCCGACCGGAACGTCAATGATCTTACGCCCGAGTACGTGGGCAAGTGGAAGGAAACGGAGACTCAGGATGGCATAATCAAGGAGGTAATAGCCGACCCGGTGGTGCTGAACCTGGACTACCGCCAGGGACCGGAGTTGCCCTACCAGAGTTATGGTTTCCCCGATTCCCATTTCATCTGCTTCCCCTACGAGACCCGCAGGACCGGTATCTACGCCGCGGGAGCGGTGCGGGCGCCGATGACCGGCCTGCAGGCGATAGCGGACGCCTCGGGCGCGGCGCTCAAGGCCATCCAGTGCCTGGAACTGACATCACAGGGCAAGGCGGTCCATCCCCGCGTGGGAGACCAGACCTTCCCCGAGATCAATTTCAATACCTGCACTCAATGCCGGCGGTGTACGGTTGAATGCCCCTTCGGCGCGCTCGATGAAGACGAGAAGGGAACCCCCAAGACCAATACCTACCGCTGCCGCCGTTGCGGCACCTGCATGGGCGCCTGCCCGCAGAAGATCATATCCTTCAACGATTACACCATCGATATGGTCGCCTCCATGATGAAAGCGATAAATGTTCCGGACGACACGGAGAAGCCTCGCTTCATTGCGCTCATCTGCGAGAATGATGCCTATCCTTCCATCGACATCGCCGCGCTGAACCGCATGAAGTTCAGCCCGTTCTTCCGCTTCATAACCCTGCGTTGCCTGGGAGGAACCAATCTGGTGTGGGTAGCCGAAGCACTGTCTACCGGCGTGGACGGCATTATCCTTATCGGTTGCAAATACGGCGATGACTATCAGTGTCACTTCATCAAGGGTAGCCAGATGTGCAATGAACGGCTGGGCAAGGTCCAGGAGACCCTGGGCCGCCTGATGCTGGAAGCGGAACGCGTCAAACAGGTAGAGTTGGCAATGAACGAATGGGATCAGATTCCCCAGATACTCGACGACTTCGCTGAAGAGGTCAAAGGGTTCGGGCCAAATCCGTTCAAGGGATTCTAGGAGGAGCTATGGCAGACGAATCGGTTGAGAAGAAGGATGAATCAGCTGAGGGCGCCGACGCTGCAGCTGAGCCAAAAGAAGAAGCGACGGTTGAGACTTCGGAAGAGTCGGTAGAGGTAACGCCGGTCGCCGTGGAAGTCCCGGCGGAAACGGTGACTCCCGATATCGGCTTTGTCAAAGACGTGATGAATTCCGGCGGCGCCGACCTGAAGAAATGTTACCAGTGCGCCACCTGTTCGGTAGTCTGCAACCTGACGCCGGATGACAACCCCTTCCCGCGCAAGGAGATGCAGTGGGCCCAGTGGGGTCTTAAGGACAAACTTATGGGCAGCCCCGATATCTGGCTGTGCCATCAGTGCAGCGACTGCGTGGCCCAGTGCCCGCGTGACGCCAAGCCCGGTAAAGTACTGCAAGCCGTGGCCAAGATGACCATTTCCAACTATTCGATAGGCGGGGTGACCAAGGCGCTGGGCAACATCGGCGGAACCATCCTGATGGCCATCATCCCCATCGCCGTCATCCTGATAGCCATCGCCGCCCAGGGTAACTTCTCCGGTATCCACCGGCCGGGTGGCGAGATCGTATATTCAGAGTTCATGGATATCTACCGGGTCATCGATCCCCTGTTCACCATCGCCGCTATCTTTGCGGTAATCATGTTCATAATCGGCGGCAGAAAATACTGGGCGGACATGATGTCGCGTTACAAGGCCGCCGGTGGCAAGGGCCCGACCAAGGGCTTCTTTGCCAACCTGGGGCCCACGCTCAGCGAGCTGATGGCCCACAGGCGTTTCCGGGAGTGCGATGAGACCAAGGACCGGGCCAACGCCCACCTGCTGGTATTCTATGCTTTCCTGGGACTGGCATTGACTACGGCGTGGGCTGTGGTGTACATCGATTTCCTGCATATAGAATCGCCTTTCGCCCTGTCCAACCCCATCAAATGGCTGGGTAATATCAGCGCCGCCGCCGGCATCATCGGTATCAGCATGGTGATAATCTACCGCTTCGTGCATTCCGAGAAACTGGGCATGGGCAGTTACTTCGACTGGCTGCTCATCCTCACCATCCTGTTGATCCTGGCCAGCGGCATCGGCGCCGAGATGCTGCGACTGGCCGATGTGGCGCCGGCCGCCTATATCGTCTATGCCATCCACCTGATGAGCATCCTGTTCCTGTTTATCTATGCGCCGTTCTCCAAGATGGCGCACATGGTCTACAGGTTGGTGGCTCTGGTGTTCGCCCGGGCCACCGGCAGGGATGTCGGCGTCGGTGTTTAGACCGGTGCAGATGGCGATATGAACGAAGAAGACCGGGAAGCCATCGACAGGAAGCCATCGACCACCGGGGCTGGCAACAGCCCGGTGGTGCCCAAGCAGCTTACGCTGGAATCGCGGCTCCAGTTCCGGTGTCATCCGGGCATCGACTGTTTCACCCGATGCTGCAGCGACATCGATATCATGCTGACGCCCTATGATGTAATCAGGATGAAACAGCGCCTGGGAATATCATCGGACCGTTTCCTGGAGAGATACACCCGGTCGCGCATCGAGGAGAAGACCGGCTGGCCCCAGCTGCTGATCAAGATGGAGGAGTCGTCCGGCAAGCCCTGCCCCTTCGTGACCACGGATGGGTGCACCATCTATACTGACAGGCCGGCCATGTGCCGCTATTACCCCATAGGCCAGGGTATCCACCGCAAGCAGGTCGATGACCAGGTGGTGAACGAAGAGTTCTATATGCTCATCAGGGAGGAACACTGCCATGGTTTCAGCGAGGAGCGGCAGTGGACCATAGCCGAATGGCGCGAAAACCAGGAGGCCGAACATTATGACCGGATGGCCGGCCAGTGGAAGGAGTTGTTCGTCCGCAATATAACGCGCGAAGAGGAAAAGGACGGACGCCGGCAGACCATGTTCTTCCTGGCCAGCTACAACCTGGACCAGTTCCGCCGCTTCGTTCTGGAGAGCCGTTTCCTGGAGACTTTCGATATCGACGCGGAGGAGACCGCAGCCATACGGGAGGATGATGTACAGCTTATGAATCTGGCTTTCCGCTACCTCAGGTACCTTTTCGGCGTAGAAAAGACGCTGTCCCTGAGGGAAGGAGTCTTGCCGGAGGAGGAGCCGGGGGGAGAAGGCGCCTGAGCCCGGTCCTTAAGTCTCATTCCGGCAAGGCGGAAGGCCGAAGCCCTCTCCTCCGGGCGTTGAAAGCTCCGGCAAGGGCGATGATGAAGATGGCGGTGACCACCGCCATGGATATGACGCACATGGGGCAGACGGCCCCCAGTACGAATATCTCGATATAGGTAAGATAGGCGGAGAACACGAAAGCGAACAGTGCCGCCGCCAGCAGCAGCCAGACCGTCCAGCCCCCCAGGTACCTGCCGGTCAGCATCAGTCCGCAGATGGCGGCGAAGAAGATATATCCGGCCAGGCCGACTCCGGCCACCGGCATGCCCCACATCTCCGAATACACGCTCTGATTCACCGCGGTGCAATTTACCAGTTCGTTGACGTTGCAGGGGGCATCGCTGTCAACGGAGTAGTGCTGGTAAACGGCATAGCCGGCGTCGATGCTTCCCAGCAGCGCAAGCAAGATGATGGCTATCAGAACCGCTTTGGAAAGGCGCATGGCATCCCCGTCGTCGTTTTATTCACAGTCGGAACAATCTGTCCATAGTTTACCGAAAAACACTCTGTTTATCCGGATTTCAGCACCTCCGGAGGCAGCGGTGGCATTGGGCAGCCAAAATCAATAAAATCAAGCCCAGCGCGGAGAGGTGGCCGAGCCGGCTGAAGGCGATCGCCTGCTAAGCGATTAAGGGGGTCTAAACCTCCTTCGAGGGTTCGAATCCCTCCCTCTCCGCCATAAGACAGGCCGGGCGAAACAATCCGGAGCGCGAGAAGGCCGAACGGTGTTCTGTGTCCTGCAAAGGAGGACGTATTGAGGCGGGTCCTGCCCACGGTGGTCTATAACCCCCTGACCCTGATCGGTTCGGTGATAGCTGGGTTCAACCTTGGCCTCATGGTCCTGCTCCTTGTCATCAATCTGGCGTCCGCGCGTCCCAGCCCCTACGCGGACCTGATAATACTGCTTATACTGCCTGTTTTCGTCCTTGCCGGCGTTACCTTGATCATCATCGGCATTGTCAGACAGCGGCGAAGGCGGCAGGCCGGCGTTGCCGAAGGGTCTCGCCTGCTGGTTATTGATTTCAATGATTCCAGACAGCGCACCTGGGTGATACTTGTCTCCATATCTTTTATCATTCTCACCCTGATCTATGCTTTCGCCATGTACCAGGGATATGAATTTGTGGAATCGGATTACTTTTGCGGCCAGGCCTGCCATTCGGTCATGGGACCGGAATATACCGCCCATGCCGGTTCCTATCATGCGCAAGTAGAATGTTCAGCCTGCCATGTGGGCTCAGGCACCAATTACTTTTTGATTTCCAAGTTCAGGGGGGTCAACCAGTTGAGCGAGCTCCTGTTGGACAGCTATTCGCGGCCCATCCCCGTGCCGCTCACCGACCTCAGGCCCTCTAAGCAGATTTGCGGGTCCTGTCATGCCCCAGAGACCCAGCTCACCGCGATCCAGGAAGAACGGACCTTCTACCTGTCTGACGCCGGCAATACCCCCTGGAAGATAGATATCTTATTCAAGGTGGCGGGTGGCAGCGTTGAAACCGATAATCTTTCAAGGATGCACTGGCACTCCTCGGTTGCCAGTGAGATCGATTACGCCACCGCGGACCCCAGGCGTGAAGATATTCCCTGGATACGGGCCGTGGGCCTGGATGGACAGCAGACGATATATTTTGCCAAGGGCAGCAAGTCCCGCGAGCAGGTTCCCGCCGGCGCCCGGACGTTCGAGATGGATTGCAACGACTGCCATAACCGCACGGGACATGATTTCAGCCCGGCCGACAAAATCATCAACGGACTCATCAACACCGGTTCGGTTGACCCGTCTCTGCCGGGATTGAAAAGCGTGGCTTCCAAGACCCTGGACGGGACCTATGCCACGCAGGATGATGGAGTTAAGGCGATCGATACCACTATCACAGAATATTACCGGAAGAGCCACCCCGAGGTGTACGCTTCCAAAAAAGAGAAGATCGAGAATTCAATCGAGGCGATTCAGGATGCCTACAGACAAAACTATAATCCTGCCATGAGGGCCTCCTGGAAGGATTTTCCCGATAACTCCGGTCACATGTACACGATGGGTTGCTTCCGCTGCCATGACGACAACCATGTGAGCAGCGACGGGAAGGTACTGTCGAAGGACTGTTCTGTTTGCCACCTTCTTTTGGAGGAACGGGTGGAAGCGGCGCCGGGTCAAGTTACGCTGACCAACGATCCGTATCCACATCCTGTTGATATAGGCGATTCCTACAGAGATAAATACTGCAGCGACTGTCACGGCCCTTCAGCCGGCAGGGAGACCAACCCCTGAACCTGCTCCCCGGTCGGCGGGAGCGGGGACAACGGGCAGCCCGGTTTTTGGTCAAGGTCACTTATTCGATATACTCCAATAAGCTTGAAATAATTCCAGTCTCAGGCATTGTAAAGGAGACAACCATGCCAGCGGCAAAAAATGGTGACTCGGTCAAGGTCAACTATACAGGTAAGCTGAACGACGGAACCGTATTCGACAGTTCCCAAGACCGTGAGCCGATGCGGTTCACCGTCGGCTCCAGGCAGCTGATACCGGGGTTTGAGGATGCGGTATCGGGTATGCAGACCGGCGACAGCGCTACCGTGAAGATACCTGCCGACAAGGCATACGGCCCCCATCAGCAGGACCTCATCATGACACTCAACCGGGACCAGCTGCCACCGGAATACCAGCCGTCAGAGGGAGATGTGCTCCAGTCGCAGGCCGATGACGGCCGCCCCATGATGGCCAAGGTTATCGAGGTAAGAGAGAAAGAACTGAAGGTCGACGCCAACCACCCCCTGGCCGGCGAGGACCTTACCTTCGAGATAGAGCTGGTGGAGATAGAGGAATAATCACCAAGGGCGCCCGTAGCTCAGCCGGATAGAGCGTTTGACTACGAATCAAAAGGTCACAGGTTCGAATCCTGTCGGGCGCGCCATTTTTCAGTATCAAGCCTTACCGGGGGATGCCATGCCCGATGCCGATAATCCCATGAGATTCATGAAAATGGCCCTGGAGATGGCACGGCAGTCGGCGGGAAGGGGGGAGGTCCCCGTAGGGGCGGTAATCGAGCGTGAGGGGGAGCTTCTGGCCGCCGCCGGTAACGAGCGGGAGCTACGCAAGGACCCCACCGCTCACGCCGAGATCGTCGCCATCCGGGAGGCGGCTCAGGCCCTGGGAGGCTGGCGGCTGACCGGCTGTGCCCTGTATGTGACCATAGAGCCGTGTCCCATGTGCGCCGGCGCCATCTACCAGGCCCGCATCGAGCGCCTGATGTACGGGGCCCGGGATGAAAAGGCCGGCGCCTCCGGCTCGCTGTATAACATCACCGGCGACGTCAGGCTCAATCACCAGGTAGAGGTGGAGTGCGGCGTCCTGGCCGAAGAATCAGCCGCCCTGCTCAGGGAGTTCTTTGCCACCCGCCGATCCCGCCCGGGTGGAGAGCCCCGCTCCTGATACTGTAAACTAATCCCAGCACGGCTACATCTTCTCAGCGGAGGGGTGGCAGAGTCCGGTTGATTGCGGCGGTCTCGAAAACCGTTGTGCCTCTTTACAGGGGTACCGTGGGTTCGAATCCCACCCCCTCCGCCAAGCCCGTATCCTTTTCCCCGTACGGACTGTCCCGGCACCGGGGCAGAGATTAACAATACTTATTGACTTGTATTAATCGTGAATATAGAATGATAAACTATATATGGCTATTAATATATTACTAGTGGCTAATATATGGATCGGGGGTATATTACCAAACGGTATCGGGGAGGAACTTCATGAAGACTTTTTGGGCAAAACTCCTGCTAATCGTTCCATTAATCCTAATCATCGCCGCAGCTGTAATCTTCTCTCAGTTCATTTTCGTACCTGAAGGCAATGCCGCCGTCAATGTTTATGACGCCAATGTGCATATCTACGACGACGCAACCGGTGGCGATTGCACCAGCATCGGCACCTGGGACTGGCCCTCCAGGACCTGTACCCTAACCACCGATCTGCTGTTCGCTGACAACGGTCTGGAGATCGCCGGCGACGGGATCACCCTGGACGGCAACGGTCATACGCTTACCGGCACTTCCAACGGCAACGGCGTATACGCCTTCGGATACAACAACGTGACCATAAAGAACGTCACGGTTACCGGGTTCCGTATCAAGGGCATAGCCATATCCAACGCCACTGGCGCCACTGTGATAAACAACCATGTCATCGAGGATTATTTCGGTATCCTGCTGTACAATTCCAGCGGCAACACGGTAAGCGGCAACACGGTGCTGGCCAGCGGCAATCAGGCCATCAGCTTCAATATTAATTCCAACGACAACCTGGTGACCAACAATTATGTCCGCCAGGAGGCGAGTTACGGCAGCGGCATCTCCATCTGGGCCTCCAGCGGCAACCTCATCAGCGGCAATGATGTCTCCTCCAAGAAAATGTTCGGCATCGGCGTCGTCGGCACCAATAACGATATCCGGAACAACACCGCCTCCAACAGCGGCGCCGGTATCACCCTGGGACGGTTCGGGCAGGTGACCAGTGGTAACACCGTGGCGGGGAACGTGATCACCAACAACAAGTACGGCGTCTGGTTCTACGAGGGCACCGGCAACATCGTCACCGGAAACACCATTTCCAACACCGTTCTGGAAGCGGTTCGGGTGCTGTACTCCGACGGCAACTATGTTTACAACAACAATTTCCTGTCCAACGCCATCCCGGTGAGCATCGAGGGGACCAGCGCCGGCAACATATTCAACCTGGCGGCGCCGGCGGGCGGCAACTACTGGGATATCTGGACCTCTCCCGATACCGACGGCGACGGCTTCGTGGATAACCCCCTGCTCTTCAGCAGCGGGCAGGACGGACTGCCATATACCACAGCGGACGGCTGGTGCAGCAAACCGACCCTCAACCTGGGCTGGCAGAGTGTGTACTGGGCCAACATTGCAGAATACAATGCCGGCATACTGACGGTGGATTATACGGTGGACAGCCTGTTCGATGTCTATTCCGGGCGGATAGTCGGTTCGGTCAACAGCAACGGCATCACGCTGGTGACAGCCTTGCCTCTGGATATCGGTGATACTATCAACGCCGGCGCCGGCGGCTCCCTGCCGGTGACGCTTAAATACCAGATCCCGCCGGGAGTGACCACCTTCGCCAGCACCGTCTACGCGGCGGCGGACGACGCCTGCGGCAATAGCTACTATTACCCGGGACCGCCGCCCGTCATCTGAAATCAAACGGCCACGAACTGCATGCGGGCGGCCTCCCCCGGGGAGGCCGCCCGCTCCATTCTGGTCAGTCCCGCTCCAGCATCGACTGCGGGGTTCGCGTATATCCATTGAGGGTATGGATACCATGAGCGGCAGTAAAAAAGCAGGAATACCGTTCATTACCGGCAATGGTTCCTGACAGGATGTTTCAGGAACATCAAATCAAGATTGGAGGCAAAAATGGCCGTAGACTCGACGAACCTCACGGGCAAGGCAGCATCCATGGAAGCGATGCGGGACGCCTGGGGGTGGTTCCTAGCGATGGGAATCATCCTGATAATACTGGGAATCGTGGCCATCGGCGTACCCATAGCGGTGTCCGTCACCATGACCGTGTTTCTGGGCATTATCATATTCATCGCCGCCGTGGTGCAGCTGATCCAAGCCATAGCAGCGCACCGCTGGAACGGTTTTTTCATCCATATCCTGGGAGCGGTGATCTATGGCATCTTCGCCATCGCCCTGCTGGGCGATCCGTCCAGGGGGGTAAGGGCCCTTACCCTGTTGCTGGCAATGTATTTCCTCATATCCGGGTTCTTCAAGATACTTCTGGCCGTCATCTCCCACGGAACCTCCAATTGGGGCTGGATCCTGTTCAGCGGCACAGTCAATTTTATCCTGGGCGCTCTCATCTGGTCCCAGTGGCCCAGCAACTCGGATTGGGTCATCGGCCTGCTGGTGGGTATAGAACTTCTGATCAGCGGCTGGTCCATGCTGATGCTGTCCATCGCCGCCAAATCGGTCCCGGCCGACTTCACCGGTTAGGATACTGCACCGCTCCGCGTATATAATCTGTTCTCAGCATACGAATCAGATATGCCGGAGAAAGCGGGAGAGGTGTCCGAGCTGGCTGAAGGAGCACGACTGGAAATCGTGTAGGCGGGGTTAACTCGTCTCGAGGGTTCGAATCCCTCCCTCTCCGCCATACGCGCCCGTAGCTCAGCTGGATAGAGCGTCGGCCTCCGGAGCCGAAGGCCACAGGTTCGAATCCTGTCGGGCGCGCCAGTATGTCTGCCGTGGAACCGGCCGGAACCATAAAAACCGGAACCTGAAAGCGGGACCATGCAGAGACCACTATGGGCGCCCTGGCGCATCGAATACATACTCAGCGACAAGGATAAAGACGGCTGCATCTTCTGCGAGAAACTGGCGGAAGACCGCGACAAGCAGAACCTGATAATCCACCGGGGCACCGGCGCCTTCGTCATCATGAATCTTTACCCTTACAATCCCGGTCACCTGATGGTGGCACCCTGTGAACATATCTCGGAGCTGGAGGAGCTGGATGAAAGCGTCTCCCTGGAGATAATGGACCTGACCGGCAAGTGCGTCAGGGTGCTCAAGCAGAAGATGTCACCACAGGGTTTCAATGCCGGCATCAATCTGGGCGAGATCGGCGGAGCCAGCATCAGGGAACACCTGCACATGCACGTGGTACCTCGCTGGCAGGGGGATAACAACTTCACGGCGGTCATCGCTGACATCAACGTCATGCCCCAGGCGCTGTCGGACACCTACGACCTGCTGGCGGCAGGATTCCGGGCACTGGAGCATGAATAACACCCAGACCCCGATAACAGCGCTGTGGGGCTGCGGGAGCAGGGCGCTGCATCGGACCATAAAAAACCGGGGAAAGGTCAAGAATGAAGGTTGAAGTACGCATACCGGCCATGCTGCGACGCCTTACCGGAGATGCCCGGGTAGTGACCGTACCGGGAGCCACGGTGGGCGAGGTTATTGAGAACCTGGAACAGGAATACGGCGGCATACGCGCTGAACTGATCACCGACGACGGAAGCATACACCGGTATGTCAACATCTACCTCAATGACGAGGATATCCGCTTCCTGAAACAGCTGGATACGCCCATCTCGGCCGGGGATACCATCTCCATCCTCCCCGCCGTGGCCGGTGGCCGTCCCTGACCCCCTTGCAGATGTACCATAACCTGATTGACAGCGTCGGCAACACCCCCCTGGTGGAACTGAACCATCTCAGCCGCAACCCCGCCGTGCGGGTGTTCGCCAAACTCGAAGGATACAATCCCACGGGCAGCGTCAAGGACCGTATCGTGCGTCACATGCTTGCCAGGGCGGAGGAGAGCGGGGAGCTTATACCCGGCAGGACGCTGCTGGAAGCAACCAGCGGCAATACCGGTATAGCCCTGGCGATGATGGGCCGGCTCAGGGGCTACGCTGTAAAGGTGGTGATGCCGGAGAACGTCAGTCCTGAAAGGGTACAGCTGCTGCAGCTGTACGGTGCGGAGGTACTGTTCTCCGACGGGACCATGGGAACCAACGGTGCCGTGGAAGTAGCCCGGAAGCTGGGCAGGGAAGACGACAGCTACCTGATGCTTGACCAGTATGGGAACAGCGCCAATCCTGAAGCCCATTACCAGACCACCGCCGTAGAGATACTGAAGGAGCTGGGACGGGTGGACGTGTTTGTCGCCGGCCTGGGAACGGGAGGCACACTCATGGGCGTGGGGCGTCGCCTGAAGGAAAAGTACCCCGGCACGCGGGTGGTGGCCATCGAACCCCACCCGGAAGAGATCGTCGACGGCCTGCGCAACCTGTCGGACGGCTTCATACCACCCATCATCGACCTGGACATGCTGGACGGCAAGATATTCGTCCGGAGCAAGGACGCGGTCCTGTCCACCCGGTCGCTATGCGAGCGTGAGGGACTGTTCGTCGGTGTATCCTCGGGGGCCGTGGCCCGTTGCGCCGCCCGTCTTTCGGAGCGTATGGATTCTGGTAATATCGTAGCCCTGTTCGCCGACAGCGGCTGGAAATACCTGAGCAGCGGCCTGTGGACCCGCGACATGGACGAGCTCAAGGACAGCCTGGACCACATGCTGTGGTGGTAGGTTCAGTCGATACCGGCGCCGAATGTTTTAACCAGTAGGTTAACCGGGGGTGAACGGAGCCGCGGAGTTATACCAACGAGCCCCAGGAATGGAGGTATGATGGAATTCAGCCGCCAGGCGGATTATGCCGTCAGAGCCATAGTGGAGCTATCGCATCGGCCGGAGGGCGAACTGCTTCATAGCAGCGAGATCGCCTGTAACCAGGATATCCCCGAGAGATATCTTCCCACCATCATCAGGACGCTGGCCCGGGCGGGCATTATCCGAACCTTCAGGGGCAGCCACGGGGGAGTTTCCCTGACCAACCCGCCGGCGGATATTACCTTGCGCGAAGTGGTGGAGGCAATAGACGGCCCGTTATTGATGAACCGCTGCCAGTTGCAACCGGGGGAGTGCCGCCGGGACAACGGCGACAAGTGCGACATTCATGATTTCTGGGAGAACTTGGCCCAGGATATACTGAACGAACTGGAAGGAGTCGATTTCTCAGAACTGGCGAACGCGGTTTCCCTCTAACCCGCTCCCAGAAGCTTCTGGAGACGCTGCTCCAGGTCCTCTTTCTCCAGAACCGTCTCCGTCATGTCCACCAGGTTCCCGTCCTTGTCGAAGTAGAGCATGGCGGGTATGGTCCGTTCAGGAAAACGATCCATGCTTACCTGACGGTTGTATTCGCAGTTACCCTCAGGGTCGGCAACCTCATATCTGTAGAAATCTATCTGATCCGAATACTTCTGCTCTAGCTCATCGACGATGGGCTTCTGCTTCTGGCAGGCCGGTCAGGTATCGCGGTAAAAGTAGATATACTGTGGCTTGCCGTCGGGTTCGGGAATGATACTGGGAGCCTTGACGTCGCATTTATAGCCGGTAGTGGAGCTCTCCTCCTTGCTGCCACATGCAGCCAGGAAAAGCATGGCGAACAGGGCGGCCAGCATCCCGGTTAATATGACTATAAATGTGCGTTTCTTCATAATTAAGGTATTCTATACGAAGATCATCTTGAATGAAAGCAAACTGCCGCGGCTGTTATAATTCTTCAAAACACGGGAACGGGGACGGCATCCACCTTGGCTGACCTGGAACGGCAGGTGAGAAAACAGCAGACGCACGACTGGCGGAGGGGCGGGTTCACGGCAGAGGAGACCGCGGTGCCGGTGGAGCAGGCGGTAGAACTGCGCCTGGCGGGAGAGACGCTGGCCACACTGCACTGTACCCCGGATCACCTGCACGAGCTGGCGGCCGGTTTTCTCCTCGGTCAGGGGCTGGCCGGTTCACGCGAGGAGATAAAAACCATACAGGTCGCCGCCGACCGCCGCGTGGTGGATATGGAACTGGCAGACGCCGCCGCCCCGCTGGGGAAGATTGCCGCAACAGTGGTCTACAGCGGTTGCGGCCAGGACGCCGGTATCATCTCTCCGGGTATCACCGGTATCGATGTCTCTGATGAAGGACAGCCTTTCGCCGCCGCAGACCTGAGACTTGCCCTGTCACAGGTGCTCAGGCGGGGTGAAGCCTACCGGACCACTCGCGCCGTGCACAGCGCCGGTCTGTGTACGCTCCGTGGCCGGCCGCTCTGTCATCGTGAGGACGTGGGACGCCATAACGTTCTGGACAAGGTGCTGGGTTGGGCTGCCGGCCAATGCCTGGAGCCCGGACAGCTGTTCATCGCCTCCAGCGGGCGGGTTTCCGTCGATGCGGTACCCAAGCTGGTGCGATTCGGTATCACGGTGATGGTGTCCAAGGGTGTACCCACATCCTGGGCCCTGGACGAGGCCGACCGCCTGGGGCTCACCCTGGCCGGCAGCATCGGCCCGGAGAAGCTGAGGATCTACACCCATCCCGAACGGATATCCGCGTGAACGGCGCACGGTGAGGATACTCGCCATAGACGTGGGCATGGGTACGGCCGACATCCTGGCTTACGATTCATCCCTGGAAATAAAGAACTGCCCCAAGCTGGTGGTGCCTTCATGCACGCAGGTCGTGGCCCGCCGCATACAACAGGCCACCGCCGACGGCCGCACGGTGGTGTTCGACGGGGTGACCATGGGCGGCGGGCCCTGCGGCAGAGCGCTGAAGAAGCATCTGGAAGCGGGCCTGGGTTTCATTGCCAGCCCCGCAGCTGCACGTACTTTTAACGACGACCTGGAGCTTGTGGACTCCTGGGGCGTGTGCATCGAACAGGAGCCGCATTCAGCGGCGCCGGCCGGCAGCATCCATCTGACCAGCGGTGACCTGGACCTCAGCGGCCTGCTGGACATATTCCAGCGGCTGGGGATCAGCGGTGACTTCGATGGCTTCGCCGTAGCGGTGCAGGACCACGGTTTCTCACCCGGCGCCAGCAACCGCCGCCACCGCTTCCAGCTATGGCGCAGGTCGCTGGCCGGAGGGGCGGACCTGGAGCGGTTCGCCTACCCCGCTTCCCGTATCCCCGGGGATTATACGCGCATGCGTGCGGTGGCATCGCTGCTGGCCGGACAGCCGGGCGTGATGCTGATGGACACCGGCCCGGCGGCGCTCTGGGGCGCCCTGCCCGAGATGGACGCCGAAGGCGGTCCAGAAGAGGCCAGGGAGCTGGTGGCCAACCTGGGCAACGGCCACACCCTGGCGGCCATAATGGCGGGGAACCGGATCGACGCCCTGGTGGAACATCACACCGGACTGCTGGAATCAGGCTCCTTCGGACCGTTCATCCGCCGCTTTGCCGCGGGCGACCTCAGCGATGACCAGGTATTCAGCGACGGCGGACACGGATGTATCCCGCCTGACACGGGTATGGAGTTGGCGGCCCCCGTCATCGTTACCGGGCCGCGGCGGCGCCTGGCCCGGGGTTCGGGCCTGAAGCTCAGGTTCGCCGCCCCTCACGGCGACATGATGCTGACCGGCTGCTTCGGCCTGGTGGAGGCCTGGAAGTCGATTATCTCAGATCTCTCTTTCTGAAGATCAATGTAGCCACGAATACGATGATGACGATATATGCCAACTCGTAAATAAAGGACCAGCTCCGGGGGGTGAACACCGCCGGTTCGGTACTGGTCGCTATCGTTTTGAGGGTATCATCCTCCAGAAGCCGGCTGGCCAGGCTGCTTACCTCGCTAACCGGCAGAAGAAACCTGAGGCCGGTGGCTATAATGTCTACCAGCAGACTGCTGGAAGCGACGCTGACCGCGTTGATGATACGCAGGTTGGAGGAGAGGATGAACACGATGAACACGAAGATGGCATTGGCGATAACAGGGGTAAAGGTGGAGAACATCAGCGTCAGGCTCACCATGGTGATGACGTTGAGGCATATAAGGGCTATAGCCGGGAAAAAGCTCCAGACCATCGAGCCGGAGCCGACAACGACCGACAGCCACAGCGCCAGCCCCATGATCAGCACATAACCGCCCATGAGCATGGCATGACCGGCCCATTTCCCCACGATTATCTGCCAGCGATGCAGGGGCTTGGTCACTATGGTGTAGATAGCCCCGCTTTCCACCTCCGTATAGATGACCCCCAGCGTGGTAAGGATCGCCATGATCATAGCGATAAAGTTCAGACCGCCCAGGGCGAAACTTAGAAAAGCCTTGCTGGCGGCGGCCTGGGATGACATCGCTCCCACCATGGTAGTGGAGGAGCTGGGCGAGCTGAGCATGGGTACGATAGCCAGGTAGAGCAGGCTCAGCACCAGGCCGGCGATCATGGTCCGGGACCTGATGGTTTCCTTCAGGGTGAATCTGGCCATAGCCCAGGTCTTCATGGCCGGCTTTCCTCCAGTACCTGCAGAAACGCCTCTTCCAGCGGTTTCTGACGTGGCGTGAACTCCTTGAGCGAAACACCGCTGGCCATGATGATATCGGCCAGCTCCTTTACCTGCTGTTCGCCGGCCAGCATGACCGACAGGTGGTCGTCCTTCTGCTCCACGCTGGTGGCCAGTTCCCGGATGCGTCCGAGCAGCTCATCGTTCATGCCTTCCACCTTCACGTCCACGCAGGGGGTGGGGGTGATAAGTTCCTGGGTGTCCGCCAGTCTTACCAGGCGGCCGTTGTTAAGGATACCCACCCGTCCGCAGGTCATCTCCACCTCGGAGAGCAGGTGGGAGTTGAGGAAGATGGTTGTGCCGCCGTCTCTCAGCCTGATTATCAATTCACGGGCATCGCGCCTTCCCATAGGGTCCAGAGCCGACGTGGGTTCATCCAGGAACAGCAGCCGGGGCCGGTTGATGATGGCCTGGGCGATGCCTATACGCTGCAGCATCCCCTGGGAGAAGGTACGGATTCGGGACCGGGCATTATCCTCCAGGCCCACCAGCGTGAGCACCTCGGGGATCCTCCGGGCGCGGTCGGACGCGTTCATGCCATAAAGTCGCCCGTGAAAGTCGAGGAACTCGTCGGCCCTGAGGAACGGATGGAACTGGAAGGTCTCGGGCAGATAGCCGATGCCGCTCCTGGCCTCACTGTCTCCCAGGGGCTTGCCAAGAAGCCGCGCGTCACCCTCGGAAGGGAAGATGATCTGCATGAGCATCTGGACCGTGGTCGTCTTGCCGGCACCGTTGGGCCCGAGAAAACCGAATACCTCTCCCTCTTCCACCACCAGGTCCAGTGAATCAACGACCCTGGCCTCTTCGGAACCGTAACCGTAAACCTTGGTCAGGCCCTCGATCTCGATAGCGGCTGGCATTGCCCCCTTACCTTTTTTACAGGTTGCCCCTCGTTAGAGGCAAAAGCCTTGTTTCCCCTTGCTTTAAAAAAGTTCGACAACGTACCGATTCTGAGCTGACAAGTGGGATAAGTATATCCGCATACCCGGAATCGGGCAAACAGGCGGCCTGTTACGGGTGGGAAAATATGCAGAAAGGACCGGCGCGGCTGCCGTGATATAATGGGCTCCCTGAAAACAGCAGCCTTTTCAGGCCCCAGGAAGGACGAGCATTATGATACGTCCAGGTACGGGCCACCGGAGCCGGTGAACCTTGGTTCCGGGCAGTGGCCAAGACAATGAAAGCCTGACTTCCAGGCTCCGGCGCGGGTGGGATATCGCCCGTGAGAACTTCGGCGACCAGATCATTTTTTATGCGCCATCACTCAAACGGTACGCCACCGGCGAGATCCAGCAGACCAGCGACTGCTCCTTCTCCGCCGTCTCTATCACCGCCGGACGCTGTGCCCTGATGTGCGACCATTGCCGGGGGACCATCCTCAACCACATGGACGCCACCGATACACCCGACGAGCTCCTCCTGCGCGCCGAGGAGATCAAGGGAAAGGGGGGCAAGGGCCTGCTGGTGAGCGGTGGGGCGGACCTTGACGGCGCGGTGCCGCTGGGAGGCTTCATCGGCGCCATAGCCGAGATCAAGACCCGGCTGGGACTCCGGGTGCTGGTCCATACGGGCATCACCAGCGCGCGCATGGCCGGCGAACTGGCCGCTGCCGGCGTCGATGGCGCGCTCATCGACATCATCGGCTCGGACGAAACAGCACGGGAGGTCTACCACCTGAAGACCGCTGGCATGGACGATTACCGCCGCTCCCTCATGAACCTGTGTGACGCCGGCGTGCCGGTTTCGCCCCACGTGGTTATGGGCCTGCACTACGGCCTGGTGCGGGGCGAAAGGGATGCGATAGATATGGTCAGCGAATTTCCCGTATCATCGCTGGTTCTGGTGGGCCTGATGCCGTTGAGGGGCACCCCCATGGAAGGCGCGGAGCCTCCGTCCCCGGAGGCCATGGGCGAGCTGATCCTGTACGCGCGTATGCGCCTGCCACAGGTGCCCCTGTTGCTGGGTTGCGAACGACCCGGTGGCTCTCACAAGTCGCTCACCGACGCCCTGGCGATCCAGGCGGGGGTCAACGGCATCGCCTATCCGGCGGAAGGCATCATCGCCTACGCCCGAAAACTGGGCCTCACTACCCGTACTTCGGATATGTGCTGCGCCCTGGCGGGCGAATTGATGCAAAAGGCGACCGTGATGCCTGACGGGGCAGAAGGAAGTTGAAGGCTGACGCTGGCGAGGCCCGCCGCTGGCGCTTCGTGGATACGGGAGCCCGCGGCGCCGCCGACAACGTCGCCCTGGACGCGGCTTTGCTCAGGCTTCGCGGCGAGGGACGCATCCCCAACACCCTGCGCCTGCTGAGTTTCATCGGGCCGGCGGCGCTTATCGGCTTTCACCAGACCCGCGACCAGGAGGTCAGGGAAACATACTGCCGCAAACGCGGCATCGAAGTAAACCGACGCGTTACCGGCGGTGGGGCGGTGTATTTCGATCAGGCCCAGCTGGGATGGGAGATAATCGCCGCCCGGAGGGACATCCCGGCCGGCCCCGCCATGGCGGACCTGACCGCCTTCCTCTGCCATGGCGCCGTGAAGGCGCTCAGGTCCCTGGGGGTGGACGCCGCCTTCCGGCCCCGTAACGATATCGAGGTGGGGGGCAGGAAGATCTGTGGCACCGGCGGCGCCTACGAGGACGGCGCTGTCCTGTTCCAGGGAACGCTCCTGGTGGATTTCGACCCCGAAGACATGATCAGAGCGCTACGGGTGCCCACGGAGAAGCTCTCCCACCGGGAGCTGAATTCAGCCAGGGAACGGGTGGTCTCGCTCGGTCAGGTGCTGGGCAGGGTACCGGGGAGGAACGAGATCGGGTCCGCCTTCCAACGGGCCTTCTCCTCCCTTCTGCGAATGGAGATGACCCGGGAGGAGCTGACGGGAATGGAGGAGGCAGAGGCCCGCCGGCTGCTGGAAAAGTACCAGGGCCGGAGCTGGATCGACAGCGTCAGCACCGACGCGGGAGAAAGCCTTATGCTCCGGTCCCTGCACCGTGGACGCGGCGGTATCATCCGTGCCGTGGTCGCCCTGGACGTTAAACGGCGCCGCATCAAGAGCGTTAACCTTACCGGTGACTTCTTCATCGACCCCCGCCGGGCCATATTCGACCTGGAGGTTTGGCTGAAGGATTGCCCCCTGGAGTCACTGGAACAGCGGGTTACAGCCTTTTTCCGGAGCCACCGGCCGGACTGCCTGGACCTGGGCCCGGAGGATTTCAGCCGGGCCCTGAGGAAGGCGCTGGACAAGTCCGCCTATCCGGCACTGGGAATACCCCCTGAACACCTTGACGACCTTACCGTGCTGGGCTCGGCCGGCCTGGCCGAAACCGCGGGGCGCGCCCGGTTTCTGCTGCTGCCCTATTGCGCCAAGCTGACGGAGTGCCGTTACCGTTCCCGGGACGGCTGTGATGAATGCGGTGACTGCGGCGTAGGCGATGCCTACGCCCTGGCCCGGACCAGCGGCCTGGAGCCGGTGAGCATCCATGACTACGAACACCTGGTCCGGACTCTGGAGGAATGCCGTAACGCCGGCGCCGGTGCTTTCATCGGCTGCTGCTGCAACCAGTTCCTTTCCAGACACTACCAGACGTTCATCGATTGCGGCATGGACAGCGTGCTTATGGATATCAGCGACAGTACCTGTTACGACCTGTCTCTTGAACAGGAAGCGTACCGGGGCCGCTTCCAGAACCAGACGCACCTGAAGATGGGCCTGCTGGAGCGGGTCCTGGAAATAAGGGCCGGCGAGAGCGGTCCCGCGCCCATGCGGACAGCCGCCGCCCCGGGACATATCTCCTGCGACGTACTGGTCATAGGGGCGGGGCCGGCCGGCAGCACCGCGGCACGGGTGGCGGCTGCCCGGGGGGCTGAGGTGCTGCTGCTGGACAGGCGCAACCGCATCGGCGTGCCTCCCCAGTGCGCCGGCTACGTGCCACTGGGCATCAGGGAACATATGGATATCTCCGAAGCGTCTATCGAACAGCGGGTCGACGCCATGGTCACCTTTCTGCCGGACGGTGAGGCGCATATCACCCGTGCTCCCGGCTATATCATCAGGCGTGACCTGCTGGACCGTGATCTGGCAACTGCGGCCAGGGAAGCCGGCGCCCGCATCATGGAAGGATGCCGCGCCCTGCCACGACGGGGGGGAGCCACCGGTATATTCCGTGACGGACGGAGCGTGGAGATCAGGGCGGGGGTGGTCATCGGCGCTGATGGGCCCCGTTCGGCGACAGGCAGGCTCCTCGGCGCCGTCAACAGGGAGCTGCTCCATGCCGCCCAGTGGACGGTACCACTGGCTCGGCCCGTCAAACGCACCCTGGTCTTCCTGGAAAACTATCTTGCCGGTGGCTATGGCTGGCTGTTCCCGCGGGGGAGCACAGCCAATGCGGGCGTCGGCATCACCCCCGGCTCTGGCATTACAACCCATGAGGCATTAAAATATTTCATCGATAAACTTACGGAGCGGGGTCTGATAGAACCCCAACCCCTGGAAACCGCCGGAGGCGTGATACCCGCCGGCGGTCCGGTGGCATGTGCCGGTGACGGGATCATCCTGGCGGGAGACGCCGCCGGGCTGTGCCATGCCCGTACCGGCGCCGGCATCCTCACCGCGGTGCACAGCGGCGGACTGGCCGGAAAAGCAGCCGCCGACTATTCCTCCGCAAGGGATAAAGACGCGCTCGCAGGCTATGGCCGGGAGATCGGTGACCTGCTGGGTGGCACCCTGCGTCTTGCGGCTGAAATGAGGCGGCTGATGATGTCGCGCCGGGATGCGCCGCCGGATGTTTATTACCGTACACTCCGGCAGACCTGGCCCGGGTTCCCGGAATACGGGCGTCATGAATACATCACGCGGGACAACAGGAAGGAGGCAGCCGGCGCTCTATGACCGAAGGCGCGAACAGGACCAGCCCGGATTATGTGAGGCTCAGCCTGGCGGCGGCCATAACCCTGAGCCTGAGGTCCGGCTTATTCTACCGCGGCGCCAGGCTTCATTGTCTCAACCTGCTGCTCACCTATGAAGGCGGCTGCCGGGCCCGGTGTGCCTACTGCGGCTTATCCGCCGGTAACGGCGGCGGACCGGGCAGCTTTATCAGAGTGGAGTGGCCTGTATTCAGCGTTGACGAGGTACTGTCCCGGGTCCGCTCATCCAGCCATGGCCTGGAGCGGATATGCATCTCCATGGTCATGCATCCTCAGGCCCTGAGCCATACCCTGGAACTGACGCGCCGCCTGAACCGGGATCCGGGCCTGCCGGTCTCCATCCTGGTAAACCCTTCCACTATCCGTGAGGGCGATCTGGAGGCCTTACGCGAGGCCGGCGCCGACATGGCCACCGTCGCCGTCGACACCGCAACCGAAGCACTGTTCACCAGATACCGGGGCCGGGAAGCAGGTGGACCGCACCGTTGGGACCGTTACTGGCGGACGCTGGAAGAGGCGGCGATCGTTTTCGGCAGGGACAGGTTCGGCTGTCACCTGATCGCAGGCCTGGGTGAGAGCGAGAAGGAAATGATCGATACCATCCAGCGGGTAAGAAGCCTGGGGGGGCGTTCCCACATGTTCGCTTTCTATCCGGAGCCCGGTTCGAACCTGGCGGAAGCCGAAGCCTGCCCGCCCAGCCGGTTTCGCCGGATGCAACTGGCGAGATTCCTGATAGACTATGGCTTGGCCGGGTCCGGGGGTATGGAATATGACGAACAGGACCGGCTGGTCTGTTTCGGGCTGGAAGCTTCGGCCCTTGATGATCTGGTCGAATCGGGCCGTCCGTTCTTGACCAGCGGTTGTCCGGGGGCCACGCATGAATGTGCCTGCAACCGGCCGTTCGGCGATGGACCGCCTGATGATATCCGCAGCTATCCCTTCCAGCTGGAAGCCGGGGATATAGAGCTGGTGAAAAAACAACTGGCCATTTACAACGAGCTGCCGCCGGTGCTGAAAGAACCGGGTTCTGAATCTTTTTCCGGCGGGTAACGTCTATTATGGGGTGTCCATATGCTCGCTGAGCGGCAAAGACATACCGCAGGCTACGACTCTAGGTTGAAAGGGGGTAGTAAGCGAGAGTAAGCTATACGCAGCAAAACGGTGGCTACAACAATTGCACGTTTTTCAGATGGCCGCCGGTACTTCAAACAAGCCAAACACGCTTAAAGGAGGACAGAATGGGAGATGCAACAGATATTAAGCCGGATTCAATCCTTGATGTCAAAGGGCTGTGTTGCCCGATGCCCGTAGTCAAGGCCAAGAAGGCGATAGACGGTCTTGAGCAGGGGCAGATCATGGAGATCATCGGCACGGACGCGGGTTCCAAGGGGGACATACCCGCCTGGGCCAAGAGGGCCGGCCATGAGTTTATCGGATCGACTGAAGAGAACGGTGGCGAAGTTTTCCACTTCTTCGTAAAGAAAGGATAGGTATCAAGGAATCATGGCCGACAGATTAGCCATCATCGCATCAAAAGGTACGCTGGATATGGCGTATCCGCCCCTCATCCTGGCGAGCACCGCGGCTGCCATGGGAATGGAGGCGGGCATCTTCTTCACATTTTACGGTTTGAACATCGTAAACAAGAAAAAATATCACAAGCTTCAGGTAGCGCCCATCGCCAACCCGGCGATGCCGATGCCCGTTCCCAATATCATAGGCACGCTCCCCGGTATGACGGCTATGGCGACCAAGATGATGAAAGGGATGATGGGCAAGGCAAACCTTCCCAGTATCCCCGAACTCGTCTCCATCTGCGCGGAAACCGAGGTAAAGATGTGGCCCTGCCAGATGACCATGGATGTGATGAGCATCGCCCCTGAGGATCTCATCGACGAGGCAGATAATACCTGCGGAGCGGGGGCGTTCCTGGATTACGCTGCTGATGCCAGTATGAGCCTGTTCATCTAGGCGCTACGTGAAACATTAAACAAAAGGGACGGCTACGGTGTTGAGTATCAACACTGTACGGCCGTCCCTTTTTTGTTTCATGCGATCACGGTGAGTACGCCATAACCAGTATTATGCCGAAGGCGGCGGAAAGCACTGTCTGCCATATACCCTCCTGCTTTATCCTCATCTCCGTACCGAGGGTCACGATCCTGATGATGATGTACACCAACAGCGGCAAATACGCTGCCGGTGCGGCGGCGGGTATGCGGCCGCTGCCGGCGGCCACCGCCAGCAGAGCCGCAGCCAGGGCCGAATAGGCCATGGTGTTCCGGGCCGGGACCAGCTTCCGCCGCCACCCGGGACGATTCTCACGCAGCCTGGAGGCCGTCATCCTCATCTTCACGTAAAAGATGCTGGTGGAGAAATACAGCCCGTTAAGCAGCCAGAGCCACCAGGCGACGGCGTCCAGCCCGCCGGTGGCGATGCCATAGGCCAGAGGAGCCGTTAGCGTCAGCAGGGCCACGCCTACCATCTCGGCGGCAGCCGAACGCTCGCGGCGTCTGTCGACGAAGGCAAGATGGATGGCGAAAAGCGGCAGGCCGACGGCCGCCAGGATCAGCATCTTCCCAAGGTCATGGCACAGTATCAACCAGAGGTAAAGGACGGCGGCGGCCATCGCCGGAACCAGGACGTTGATGGCGAGGCGGCGGGCGCCTTCCCCGAAACCGCCGCTGCGCGTGCGCCGTTTGAAAAGCAGCAGCAGGGGCGGGCGGGCGGTGAACAGCAGCAATGTCCCTGAAAGCCCTGCGGCCAGTAACCACCAGTCGGGCGGAGCCGTAACGGCTCCCACCATGGCGCCGGTAAGAAATGGAACCAGCAGCATGGCCCAGGCACCGTGTTCGCGGGGGAGGGAAAGCACGTCGTCTCATCCGCCCCGGGAGCCGCTTACGCCTTCTGAACCTGCAGCCATTCCACCGGCTCCGGTGACTGGAGCATGCCCTTGATCTTCTCCATCCACAGATCCCTGAACTCCACGGTTTCCGCCTCATCGGCGCCGCCGCCCATGACCTTCTCCATCAACTCCGCGCTTCTTCTGGCCCTGTCCTCCGGAAAGGGAACCAGCCAGGGGAGGATGCGCACCAGCAGGGCGGAGCCGTTGCCGTCCTGCCGCCGGAAACGGAAAGACACGGCTTCATCGCCGGCATCGCCATCGCTGAAATTCAGTAAACCCTGTCTGCGGAAACGGGGCCCCAGACCCTTGAACCCGGTCTCGGGAGCAGCGCCGGTGATATACGCCATCACCTGCGACATCACGCCATAGACCCCCTCATCAGGCCTGCCCAGAGCAGTTACGGAGATCTCGCCGCGCACCGGGACCTCGTCACCGTAAAGCACTGACAACGCCCGGCGGGTGGCGAGATAGGCACCGGTTACGGTGGGACAGCAATGGCCCGCCAGCTTCACCGCGTCGGCCAAGGTATACGACAGGGTATTGTCGTTATCCCTGAAGGCACCCAGGAACTCCGCCAGCGGTTCACGCATGAGGATAGGCGGCGCTCCCCCGATTATCTCCCGGAAATCATCGCTCATCTGCATCTCCTTCCAGTCGGCTCCGATTGATATATTAATATCATGTCCAGAAAGAGTATTCCCGGTCCAGGCTCCGGTTAGGTGACGGTCGTCACCCGCTTCCGCCGCCCTTCCCCTTAGCCCCGGTGATGATGATAGTATTATTGGCTGACGGGAACCGAGTCACAGAAAGGTGGGGTGAGTTGCCGGCCGAGGAGACAAAAAGCTTCCTCATACTTCAGACCAGCGGTCTGCGGGAACCCAAGCGCACCTACGCGCCCCTGTATATCGCCACCGCCGCCGCCGCCATGGATATGGATGTCTCCATCTGGTTCACCATGGAGGGCGTGAGTCAGCTGAAGAAGGGCGAGGCTGAAAAGATCGAACTGGTGGCGGGCAGCGGCATCACGCTCAAAACCTGGCTGGACCGCGCCCGCGACGCCGGTGTCGGTTTCCTGGTGTGCGCCCAGGCCATGGAGGCCGAGCGGCTGGGGATGGACGACATCATCGACGGCTGCGAGATGGCCGGCGCCACCGCCATATTGGACATGACCCTGGAAGTCGACCGGGTGATGTACTTCTAGGGACCAGGGCCGGCGGTTCACGTTTCCCTGCTGTATAACAATCCGTTATTCCCTGCACCGCCGGTCATGGCTCTGCGGCGGAAACCTTCGCATGATAACATATCGGCGTATCACGATATGACAAGATCAAGCATCGTTGAACGCCGATACATCCATCGGGAGGCGCTTTACTTGCCCATAAGCGAATATGAACTGGTGATGAAGGCCGTAGGCGACGGGACCCGGGCACGCATCCTCAAACTGCTGGAAAACGGTGAACTGTGCGTGAGCGATATCAGAAAGGTTCTGTTCCTGGGCCAGTCCACCGTTTCCCAGCATCTATCGCTACTCAGGAAAGCCGGGCTGGTGGACATCCGCAGGCAGGGCCGCAGGTCGGTTTATTCGCTGACGGCCTGCAGGAGCAACCGTTACGCTGCGCCCATGCTGGCTCTGCTGCTGGGGTGGCTGGGGGATGACTCACGGGTGCGCGCCGACCGGCGGCGCCTGGCCCGCCTGGCAAAGGCGGGCGGCAGTGCACCTGCCCGTCCGACGGATGGGTAGCATGCCGGCGTCCCCGTGCAGCACGGACCGGGACGGCATGCTGATTTGACAAGCCCAAACAGCTGAAATAGGCTCAGGTAAAAGCCGGGGGAGAGCTGCGAAGACCAGCACGGCCCACACAGGAGGTCACTCGAATGGTTGTGATAGAGGGGTGTGAATTTCCCGAAGAGGGTTTTGTTTACGATGTGGAGAGCCAGATGTGGGTTAGGTTCGATGATGACGGCAGCATCACCTCGGGCATGACGGATATCGGCCAGCATATCGCCGGTGACCTGTTGTACATCAAGCCCAGGAAGGTCGGCAGCGACATCCGCCGCGGCAAACGCGCCGCCATCATCGAAAGCGGCAAGTACGTTGGCCCCATCAACGCGCCGCTCAGCGGCAAGATCATCGAGCTCAATCAGGCAGTGCTGGACAACGCGCGGCTGGTCAACGAGGACCCATATGGGGATGGCTGGGTGTTCAGGCTCAAGCCCACCAGGCTCGACAGTGAACGAAGCTCCCTGCTGGACGGCCAGTCCGCCATGGACGCCATCAGGAAGAAGATGTCACGGGAAGACTGGGACTGCTTTAGCGGCTGACCGTTCAGACCTTCTTGAGCGGTGCGTATTCCACCATCAGCGTGCGTTCGCTGCCGTCCCGGGAGAACCTCACGGTCACTCCGCCTCCGGGCTCTACCCGGGTCACCACTCCCTCACCGAAAGCAGCGTGCACCACATTATCTCCGGCATGGAAAAAAGTGCCGGCGGCGCTGCCGGCATCAGGCACGGGCGTAACCGGCTTGCCATAGTGTCCGCCGCTCACAGTCCGGGTGCCGGGCTCCGCTTCCACCCTGGTCAGCCTGGCGGGGATCTCTTCGATGAAGCGGGAGGCCATGTTGTAGCTGCGGCCGCCGTAGAGATTGCGGGTGGTGGCGTGGGTGAAATAAAGACGCCTCCTGGCCCGGGTCATGGCCACATAGCATAGGCGGCGTTCCTCCTCCAGGTTCTGTTCCTCCAGAGAGCGGGAGTGGGGGAATATACCCTCTTCGGCGCCGATGATGAACACCGCCGGAAACTCCAGGCCCTTGGCGTTGTGCATGGTCATGAGCGTGACCGCTTCCTGCTCTACCGCAAGCTTGTCCACATCGGTGTACAGCGATATCTCCTGAAGGAAGCCCCGTAGCGAACCGCCCACGGCGCGCTGATCGTATTCCGCCGCGACGCCCACCAGTTCCTGCAGGTTCTCGATGCGGCCCTCGGCCTCGATGGTGCGTTCGGCCTTGAGCATGTCCAGGTAACCGCTGCCGGCCAGCATGGCCTCGATGGTCGCGGCCACCGGCGAGGAGGCCGTCGCCGCCGCCAGGTCGGTAATCAGAGCCTGGAACGCCTTGAGTGACTTCCTGGCCGCCGGCCTGATGGCGGCGATCCGGTCGGCCCGCGCCGCCGCCTCCAGATGGGTGATACCCTCGCTGCCGGCGTATCCCGCCAGCGCCGTAACCGCCGCCTGGCCCAGGCCGCGTTTGGGTGAATTGATAACGCGCATAAAGCTCACTGAGTCCGCCGGGTTGTCGATCAGCAACAGGTAGGCGATAGCGTCCTTGATCTCGGCCCGTTCGTAGAACTTGGTGCCGCCGACGACCCGGTAGGCGATGCCGTAACGTACGAAGATATCCTCCAGCACCCGCGATTGGGCGTTGATGCGGTAAAACACGGCCACGCTGCCGGGAGGGATCCCCTCTCCCCTGAGACGGTTCACCTCGCCGGCGACAAAACGGGCCTCCGCGTGCTCATCGCTGACGGCGACAACGCGTACCGGCTCGCCTTCACCGGCGTCGGTCCAGAGTTTCTTGCTTTTGCGGTCGCTGTTGTTGCATACCAGGCTGTTGGCGGCGCTGAGGATGGTCTGGGTGGAACGGTAGTTCTGCTCCAGCTTGACAACCATGGCATCGGGGTAATCCTTCTCGAAATCCAGTATGTTGCGGATATCGGCGCCGCGCCAGGAGTAGATGCTCTGGTCGTCGTCTCCCACCACACATACATTGCGGTGCTGGCGACCCAGCAGGTTCACCAGGCGATACTGGGAATGGTTGGTGTCCTGGTACTCGTCCACCAGGATATGGCGGAAGCTGTGCTGGTAGTGCCCCAGCCTCTCGGGAAACGCCTTGAACAGAGTCACGGTGAGCATTATCAGGTCATCGAAGTCCATGGCGTTGTTGGTGAACAGCATCTTCTGGTACAGCTCATAGACGCGCGCCGCCGTATCGTCGTAGAAACCGTCCACCATACCGGTAAACTCCTGGGGACCGATGAGCTGGTTCTTGGCCGAGGAGATGACCGCGTGTATCCCCTTGGGCGTGAAGCGCTTGATGTCCAGGTCCAGTTCCTTGAGGCAGCGGCGTACCAGGCGGACCTGGTCGGCGGTATCGTATATGGTGAAGTTGTTCATGTAGCCAAGATGGGGCGCCTCTTTCCTGAGGATGCGGGCGCAGGCGGCATGGAAGGTGCTGACCCACATGGTGCGGGCGACGGGGCCCACCAGGGACTCGATGCGCTCCTTCATCTCATTGGCGGCCTTGTTGGTGAAAGTGATGGCCAGTATCTCCTGGGGAGATACGCCTGCCGAAGCGATGAGCCAGGCCACGCGGTAGGTTAGCACGCGGGTCTTGCCGCTGCCGGCGCCCGCGAGCACCTGCAGGGGGCCGCCCGGGCAGGTGACCGCCTGGCGTTGCGGTTCGTTCAGGTCCGCCAGCAGATCCATGGCCGCCGGTCCCATATCAGGCCACCCCGCCCAGGAGATAGGCCACAGCTATGCAGACGACCCCGGCGAGTGCCATCTTCGCACCGGAGATGATCATGCTATCGCGTGATGTGGCCCCCAGGTAGGCTCCCAGGGCGAAAAGCTCGATGAAGGCGATGATTACGGCTGCGTAGTACGCCGAGGTTACGTGGATGGCGTCGCCCAGGAAAAAGGGAGAGACGGCGACAGCTGCCGCCACGGAAGGGGAGAAGCCGTCGATCAGCGAGACGACGATGGTGGCGTAGATGGAGGCATGGGCGATGTCGGTATCGGAAAGATCGCACAGCGTGGATTCTTCCAGCTCGGTCAGGGAGCGCCGCCGTTCGGCCTTCTCCGTCACGTAGGCGCCATAGAAGCCGGATATGCCCATGGCGAAAGCGGCGGCCATGCCCAGCGTCACCACGGTACCCGCCTCCCGGACACCGCCGAAGTAGCTTCCCACCAGCACGCCAAGGATGATCAGCACGCCATCGAAGGCGTTCATGGCAAAATACCGGCGCGCTATCTCACCTACGCGCGCGATACGGTGGTACTCACGCAGGGTTCGGATGTTGGGTACTTTCAAGGGCCGGGACAGACTTTCCTCTGGATCACCTCATCCACCGGGCGGTCATATCCTGTGGCGTATTGGCCTCATCGACCAGACGCTTGCCGGTCGATACCTTGTCGATACTGTGGATGCTGCCGCCGCTCTCCTGGATGACAGCCGCGACGTCATCGAAATTGATCTCCGGGCCTTCCACGGTGATCTTGATATTCTCGACCTTGTTGTCGATCTCGTTGAGCACCAGGTCGGCTCCTTCGATACCCTCCAGATCTCCCAGTTTGACCGCCAGACTGAGGATGTTGGGCTGGTGGGGCTTGAGAACATCCAGTACCAGCCTTCTTACTTTACTCAATTTGTCTTCACCTCTGTTTTAGATTGACCATGACCTGTCTGAAGCACCAACGTCCGCCTCGCCGCGACCGGACCAAAGATAGCCCGGTGGCCCGCTAGATACCGGTGCCGTGATAATATTCGAAAATCTTGTCCAGTTCCCGCTCGCCGTCTTTCTGGGCCTTCTCTATCTCTTCGCGTTTCTCGGGAAACGCGGCCTTGAATTCGTTCTCCATCTCCACCACTCGCCGTACCAGCGACTGCATGGCGTCCGCCACCGGGTCGGGCAGATGGGTCCAGTCCACATCGGCGGCGCCCACCTTGCGGCCCCGCTCGCGTACGGGACGCCCCGGGTTACCTACTACCGTGGAGTTGTCCGGAACATTCTGGATGACGATAGTGCCGGCGCCTATCTTGGCGTTCTGGCCTACGGTCACCGACCCCAGCACCTTGGCTCCGGCGCCGATGGTGACGTTGTCCTTGAGGGTGGGGTGCCGTTTGCCCGTCTCCTTGCCCGTTCCTCCCAGGGTAACACCCTGGTAGATGGTGACATTGTCACCCACCTCGGTGGTCTCACCCACCACCACCCCGGCGCCATGATCGATGAAAAAACCCTCACCGATCCGAGCCGCGGGGTGGATCTCGATACCGGTGAAAAACCGGTTGATCTGGGATATTATCCGCGGCATCACGGGCAGCCCCTGCCGGTAAAGGTGGTGAGCCACCCGGTGCATGATGACGGCATGCAGCCCCGCATAGCAGGTGAGCGCCTCCACCATGTTGGCCGCCGCCGGGTCCCGTTCCTGGATGGCGGAGACATCCCGCTTGATCGATTCCAGCGTCCGCCCCAGTTCACCCTGACGGTTTAACCACAGGTATGATACAGCTGTGGCCGTGAGCGCCGCGCCCGCTTTTTTCAGGAATCCCATGGAATCTCTCCGCGTATGGCTTTGAACTTGGAGCGGTATATGGATAGTATCTATCAGTATACCGTTGTTGCAATTAATATTAGCAGAATAGCAGGGGGCAGGCAGGCTTCCTGACAGGAGGTTCGGCATGAAGACCCAGCGGCTTGAACTCACATTTCCGGAAAAACTGATCAAGAAACCGGTGCTTTATGACCTGGTCAAGGCATATGATGTAGTACCCAACATCCGGCGCGCCAACGTCGATGAGAAATTCGGCTGGATCGTGCTGGAGATCAGCGGTGAAGAGAAGGTACTGGAACAGGCCTTCGCCTACCTGGAGGACCTGGGCATCGATATCGAGCACCTGGACACCTTTGTGGAGTAAGGGGGTCGGTAATCCCCTATAGCACCTCGTTCATGCTGCCGCTGCGGAAGCCCTGCAGGTCCAGCGCCACGTACACGTAACCCAGTTCCCGGAACCGCTCGGTGATGCGGCGGCGCCGGCTGTTGCCGGCCAGGGAGGCGATGGAATCCTCGCCAACCTCGATGCGCGCCAGGTCGCCGTGGTCCCTCACCCGGAACCCTTCCAGACCCAGTTCCCGCAGATACCGCTCCGCCTCTTCCACCCGTCGCAGACCTTCCCTGGTTATCTCCGTGCCATAGGGGAACCGTGACGACAGGCAGGCCTGTGCCGGCTTGTCCCAATTGGGCAGCCCCATCTTCCGCGCCAGCCGCCGTACCATGTCCTTGCCGGCGCCGGCGTCAGCCAGAGGATGGCGAACCCCCGCCTCGTCGCCGGCCCTGGTGCCCGGCCTGGTATCGCCGGCGTCATCCGCGTTGGTGCCATCGGCCAGATGACGGAGTCCGGTGCGGCGGGCCAGGTCGCCGGCGCGGTTCCAGAGTTCGGACTTGCAGTGATAACAGCGGTCCGGTGGATTTGCCCGGAAATCGTCGCAGTCCAGTTCGCGGGTCTGGATGACTTCATGCCGCACGCCCAGCTCAGCCGCAAGGTCACAGGCGGCGGCCAGCTCGTGGGCGGGCAGCGTCTCCGACCGGGACGTCACCGCCAGGACGTTCTCCCGGCCCAGGACGCCGACGCTCACCGCCACCACCAGCGAGGAGTCCACCCCTCCGGAGAAGCCGATGGCAACGCTTTCCAGGGCAAGGATGGCCTGCTCCAGCTCACTCATGGTGGCAGTCACCTTGCCGCCGGCGTCCGTACCCATATCGTCCGGCGCCTCGGTCAAGGCAGCTCATCCTCCCCGGTGACAACGATCTCCGCCTCTTCCACCTGGTTGTCGACTATACGGTAGGCGTGGCAATCCGGCTGCTCGTCCATCAGGGAAACGATCAGATACAGGGCGTCCGGATAAAAAGCCAGCTCGCAATCGCGCGGCGAAGGAACGGCGGGGGAGTGGGGATGAGAATGAAAGATGGCCACCAGCTCCAGGCCCTCCCTGTCGATCTCGTCGAATACCCGGAACTGCTCACGCGAATCCATCATATACAGGGTGGGGCTGTGTTCGGCGTTATCCATGAGAAACACCTCGCGCACCCTGCCCTCACCGTCACCGGCAAGTATGCCGCATGCTTCCAGGGGTTTGTGGATACGGGCGTGCTCGATGATGGCATCAAGATGCGCCGGAGACAGCCACAACGCGTCAGGCATCAGCTTCCGGGGGCCTGGATTTCACAGGTATGGTCATATTCCACCAGTTCGGTGATGGTGGGATTTTCGCCGCATACCGGACATTTGGGGTTACGCTTCGCCTGGACCTCATGGAAGCTGAGCTCCTCGGCGTCGAACTGCAGCATGCGGTTGAACAGCGGTTTTCCCACGCCGGTCAATATCTTCAGCACCTCGGTCGCCTGCAGCGTCCCCACTACGCCGGCTACCGCTCCCAGGATGCCGGCCTCGGCGCAACTGGGCACGGTGCCCGGTGGCGGCGGTTCCTCGTACACACAGCGATAACAGGCGGTCTCGCCGCCGCGGATACTCATGATCAGCCCCATGAAGCGGAGGATGCCGCCTTCGACCAGCGCCTTTTTCTTCATCACGCAGGCGTCGTTGATCAGATAGCGGGTGGGAAAGTTATCAACGCCGTCCACCACTACATCGTACTTCTCCACCAGGGGCAGGATATTATCCTTGTTGAGCCTCTCCCGGTAGACATCCACCTCCACCAGGGGGTTGATCTGCTTCATGGTCTCGCTGGCGCTCTGGGCCTTGGGTTTGCCCACGTCGGCAGTGGCATGCAGCACCTGCCTCTGGAGATTGGTAAGGTCGACAACATCGTCCTCGATAATGCCGATCCGGCCCACACCGGCGGCGGTCAGGTACAGCAGCGCCGGCGAGCCGAGACCGCCGGCTCCTACTACCAGGACGCTGGCCTCCTTCAGCTTCTGCTGACCCCTGCCACCGACCTCGGGCAGGATGATATGCCGCGAGTATCGTTCGATCTCTTCTTCGGTCAGGTTGAACAAGATCCTCCTCCCATGAAGTAGAGGAATTCGACGGAATCTCCCTCTTTCAGGAGGACATTTTCAAAATCGCGACGGTCCAGTACGGAGCCGTTGATGCGAACGTTGGCGTACAGCACGCTCTCTCCCTGTGAATCGAGCAATGATCGTACATCAGCCGGCCCCTGGTAGTAGACCTTCCTGCCCTGGACCTCCAGGTTCAGCCCCGGGGCTTCGCCGGCGGCCGCTTCGTTCTTTAATGATAGCATTTAGACCTCGTTTCCGTATCCGGACCTGTATGGATATCAGGGGCGGATACGCTCAACCGCCCGCTTTTTTAATGTATATCTCCGTATAGCCGTCCATCTCCTGCATTCCCAGTACCTGGTGGCCGTTACCGCGGACCCACTGAGGCAGGTCACGGTTGCTGGTGGGGTCGTCGACCAGGACCTTCACTATCTGGCCGCCATCCAGTTGTTCCAGGGCGAGGGCCGTCTTTACCGACGGCATGGGGCACTGCAGACCGCGTGCGTCCAGAAGGGTATCCTCTTTAACATCCATCCCGACTCCCTTGACGATCGAAAGACATTACACTCATCCCAACGCATATATTCTACTTTATTCTATGCGCCTTCGAACAGCTGGGTGGTCAGGTATCTCTCGCCCGTATCCGGCAGGACGACCACTATCAGTTTGCCGCTGTTTACCTGCCTGCCGGCGACGGTCAACGCCGCGTGCACGGCGGCGCCTGAAGAGATGCCACAGAGGATGCCTTCCTTATGCGCCAGATCGCGAGCGGTCTGTTCCGCATCCTCATTGGACACCTGGATGATCTCGTCATAGACCTTGACATTCAGGATATCGGGCACAAACCCGGCGCCGATTCCCTGGATGCGGTGCGGCCCCGGGTTGCCGCCGGAAAGGACCGGTGATGCCTTGGGCTCCACGGCCACCAGCTTTACTGTAGGCTTGCGTTCTTTCAGCATCTCGCCGACCCCGGTGATGGTCCCACCGGTACCGACACCGGAGATGAATATATCCACCTCGCCGCCGGTGTCCCGCCACACCTCTTCCGCTGTGGTCTTGCGGTGTATCTCCGGATTGGCGGAGTTGCTGAACTGCTGCGGCACGAAGGCGCCATCCATATCCGCCGCGATCTCCTCAGCGCGGGTAACCGCGCCCTTCATGCCGTCGGGTCCGGGGGTGAGTATCAGCTCGGCCCCGAACGCCTTGAGCAGCGCCCGCCGCTCCAGGCTCATGGTGTCCGGCATGGTCAATATCAACCTGTATCCCTTGACGGCACAGACACAGGCAAGGGCGATACCGGTATTACCGCTGGTCGGTTCGATGATGGTGCTTTTGCCCGGCGTGATCCTTCTCTCGGCCTCGGCGGCATCGATCATGCTCAGACCGATGCGGTCCTTGACGCTGCCACCGGGATTGAAACTCTCCAGTTTGGCGGCAATCCTGGCTTCGGCGTTTTCGGCCACCCGGTTCAGCCACACCATGGGCGTATTGCCGATCAGTTCGGTCAGGTTCCCGGCTATATTCATAGATGTCCCTTTTTCGGTAACTGTGTTGTTGATGGTGCCACTGCTGGTATTGCTCATTTTTTCCTCCCGCCCCCCGGTCTTGGGGAGATGGATATCAGATATAGTACATCTCCTTGGTACTGTTCTTCATAAGACTCTCTTTTTGGGCCAGATCACCGATGGTGGCTTCCGATAGCACGGCCTCCAGACTGCTCTTGGCGTCAACCCATACATCCTGGACCGAACAGGTCTCCTGCTTGTCGCAGGGCGCGCCGATGGTACAGCTGGCGGGAGCCACCGTGCCATCCAGCGCTTCCACTACATCGAGCACACTCACATCCTCGGGCATCATCTTGAAGCTGAAGCCACCGCGGACACCACGATGGCTGTTTAGAATTCCCGCTTTTCGGAGACTAGAAAAAAGCTGCTCCAGAAACTGCAGGGGAATCTCCTTGCGAGACGAGATATCAGCGATGGGAACGGGCTGGTCACCGTTACGCTGAGCCAGTTCCACCAACGCCCGTACGGCATACTTGCTTTTTGCTGAGATATTCATTGTCAATTACTCCATAATTTCGATAAGTATTATAGGGTTTATGGATGATAGCGTTTAACAGAATGTTTGTCAATACCATATAAAGATATGCATTAATTCTGAGAAGTTTACTCATGTTTAATATTATCCCAATTGCTGGACTTTTGCCGACGCGGGGGAACGGGAACCTCAGCCATGAATGACTACGAGATAATCGAACATACGGCGGATATCGGCATCCGCGCCTTCGGCGACACCCAGAAGAGCCTGTTTGAGAACGCCGCCGCCGGCATGTTCAGCCTTATCTGTGACCCGTCGCTGGTGCGCGATGCAGTCGCCTTCCCGGTCTCCCTGGAGGCGGAAGACCGGGAGACGCTTCTGGTCGAATGGCTCAACGAGCTGCTGTTTCTGTTCGAAGCACGCAGTATCATCTTCGGACGGTTCGAGGTGGACCGCATCAGCGAGGTCCGTCTCACGGCTACGGCTTACGGTGAGAGCCTGGACCGGGAACGGCACCGTCTGATGGCCGACATCAAGGCCGTAACCTATCATATGCTCAGGGTGATCCGGACGGACGGGCGATGGGAGGCCACAGTCATCTTCGATGTATAGTGTACGCGTCCGTGACCGACCGTAACCGAGGTGAATACCGGCAGCCATGGCTGACACCATCAGATACAGGGAGATAACCCCATATACCTGGGAGATACCCAGGACCGGTGACATGCGCGTCCCCGGGCTGGTGTTCGCCAACGCCGGGCTGATGGAACGCGCCGGGCAGGAGAAGGCCCTGGAGCAGGTGGGCAACGTCGCCTGCCTGCCGGGTATCGTGAAGGCATCCATGGCCATGCCCGACATCCACTGGGGGTATGGCTTCGCCATCGGCGGGGTAGCGGCCTTCGACCGGGAGCAGGGCATCATATCCCCCGGAGGCGTGGGTTATGACATCGCCTGCGGCGTCCGGCTGATACGGTCCGACCTGTCTGCGGGCGAGGTAGCGGACCGCGTCCCCGGACTGGTGCATGAGCTTTCCCGGAACATCCCCGCCGGTGTGGGGCGTGGGGGAGAGATACGCCTGGACTCCCGCGCCATGGACCGGGTGCTGTCACACGGGGTATCCTGGGCGCTGGAGCAAGGTTACGGCTGGCCGGAAGATACGGACGCCATCGAGGACGGCGGCTGTCTTGAGGGGGCGGAACCGGCCCTGGTAAGCGACCGGGCCAGACAGCGCGGCCTGTCGCAGTCAGGCACCCTGGGAGCGGGAAACCACTTCATCGAGGTGCAACGGGTAGAACGGATATACGACGCGGAGGCCGCGCAGGCGTTCGGAATCTTCGAGGGACAGCTGTGCCTGATGATCCACTCCGGCTCACGCGGCCTGGGGCATCAGATATGTACCGAGCAGGTCAAGCTCATGGCCGCCGCCGCCAGGCGGGCGGGGATAACCCTGCCCGACCGCCAGTTGGCCTGCGCCCCCATAGACAGCCCCGAAGGCCGTGAATACTACGCCGCCATGGCGGCGGCGGTCAACTTCGCCCGCACCAACCGCCAGGTACTGACCCACCTGGCGCGACGCTCATTCGAACACATATTCAACTGCTCTGCGGAACGGCTGGGGCTGGGCCTGGTTTATGACGTCTCACACAATATGGCGAAATTCGAGGAGCACCGGGTGGACGGCGAGAACCGGACTCTCTGCGTGCACCGTAAGGGCGCTACCCGCTCCTTCCCCGCCGGCCATCCCGGCGTACCGGAACGATACCGGGCCGTAGGGCAGCCGGTCATCGTCCCCGGCGACATGGGCACCGCCTCCTATCTGCTCAAGGGGACCGAAGAGGCTATGTCGCTGAGCTTCGGCTCCACCTGTCACGGCGCCGGCCGCGTCATGGGCCGCCGCGCCGCCAGACGGGCGATAAGCGGACATCAGCTGAAGATGCGCCTGGAATCCGAGGGCATCACCGTCCGCGCCGGTCGTACGGCGTCCCTGGCGGAAGAGGCACCGGAAGCATACAAGGATATCGACGAGGTGGTGGAGATCTGCCACCGGGCGGGGTTGTCGCGAAAGGTCGCCCGGCTCAGACCCCTGGGTGTAGTCAAGGGATAGGCCTAAAGCAGCGTCGGCTTACGCAGGTCACCGCAGGAGCAGCCATAGCCATCGTCCACGGCGTCTATGGCCTGGAGGATTATGCGTGCCTGTACAAGGGCGTCTTCCGCGAAGATCTCTTTAAGCAGATCGTGTTCCCAATCCTCGACCACGCCCTCGGCGTAATTCACCACCATGTGGAGAGCAGCGTAACAGGCGCCGATGTCCCTCGCCAGCCATACCTCGGGGCACATGCTCTGGCCGATTACATCACCGTAAGGCTGCATCATGCGGATCTCGGCACGGCTCTCGAAGCGGGGCCCTTCGGTGACCACGCAGGTGCCGCGCCCGAATACGCGGCCGCGGGCTTCACCCCCGGCCGCCTCGGCCAGCGAAGCGGCCAGTACGGCGCACACCGGCTTCCTCATGATGAGCAGGTTGCCGCCGGCGACCGGCTCGGGGTTGCGGTGGGTGGTGAGGTCGACGAAATCATCGGGTATGACCACATCCCTGGGGTCCAGCAACGGGTTGAGGCTGCCCACACCCGCCTCGGAGACGATGTGACGTACGCCCGCCTGCGCCAGGACATGGAAGACCTGTCGTGACGCGTCGCCGCGGCTGACCCCCGGCCGCCACCCGTGCAGGTGAACGGTCAGGCAGCGTTTGCCGCCGGGTGTCTCAAACAGGGTAAAGGGTGAGCAGTCACCCGCCGGGGTCTTAAAAATCATTCCGCCGTCGATCACCTTGCCGCCGGCGTCTGCGGGAAAGGAACAGCCGCGCGTCCCGGAACCGCCGATCACCGCCCAGTCGGCTGCGGGGATGGCGACGCTGCTCACGGTGTAGAGTCGAACAGGAGCCGCTCCACCTGCAGGTGCAGATGGTTGCCCTCATCATAGGTATAATCTCCCAGCTGCTGGACGTAGCAGCTGTCCATTTTCCTTACCGTACCCAGGCGGGTCACACCAGCCTTGACCGGCTGTCCCAGAGAGGCTACGTTGTTGTCTATGTGGGTGATAACGACCATGAAGTTAGCCTGGTCCTTGGGGGTGATCCGCACCTCGGTGTCCGGGCACTGCCCGCGCAGGTCGTAGGATCTGACACCCTCGACCTTCCCGTCCACCGGCGCGTAAACCACCGTGCCCGCAGGCGCACCCACATCCATCGCCTGGGTCGAAACGCCGAATTCGCCACTATCATCCATGATGAAATATCCGGGCCCGTCACCGCCGGCGATGGCTTGCCCCATCCCCTTTTCGAACACGGTGCCGTTGATACGGGTACCCTGTGGTTCGAGATTGACGATGTCATCACTGTTCACCGGGTGATAACCGACGGCGGTTACCTCGTCCTGGTAGACGGGCAACATCAGCTGTACATCGCCGGCGTTCGCCAGCTTCAGCGCCTCCGGCAGCTTCGTGGTCGCCACCACCCTGGACGCCGAAACTGTTTCCTCATCAAGAAGGGGTGAGGAAGACGCCCGCGAAGATAGGATGGTGAATACAGATGCCACCAGCGCCAGGGTGGTCATAGCCGCAAGAAAAGCCACGGAATGCCACCGGTATCGATACCTGGCGGTAGGCCGCGGCCGTAGAGTGTGTAGCTCTGAAGCCATCGTGAACACAATACCATCTGCATATGGGATTTCAACCCCATAAGTGACATTTGTAACTAAGTTTGCTGCAGCGGCGGGCCTCAGGTGCCGACCAGCCGGACGCCGGGCGCGCCGGCGGGAACGGCGGCGGCATATGTATTTACCGGGGTCGACGGGAGCGGTAAGCTGGTATTATATGGGCGCCGGGGCGCATATCCATGAAAGGAGCGGTCAGCCGATGAAGGTAGTCATCCCCAGGTGGGTCCAGATGGTGGCACTGCCGTTGCTGGTGCTGCTGCTATGGTTCTCCGTCGGCATATTCAGCCAGGTGGTGTTCATCTTCCTCAGCGCCATGCTCATCGCCTTCACGCTCAACCCGCTGGTAACACGGCTGGAGAAGATGAAAATACCGCGCTATCTGGGCGTCCTGCTGGTCTTCCTGTTCTTCATATCCATCATCGTAGCCATATTCATACTGGTCATACCTCCCGCCATCGAACAGCTGCAGGAGCTCATTGACAAGCTGCCTTTCTATGTCTCGGACGTGGGCGACAAGATCGACTCCTGGAAAGCCAGCCTGGAGCGGCTCAACCTGCCCTTCGACATCAGCACCCAGGGAGACAAGCTGGTGGAGCGCGTCGAGGAATACGTGGCCAACCTGGGTTCGAAAGCGGTCTCCTTCTCCATCAACGTCCTCAGCGCCCTGGGGCAGATACTGCTGGTGATGGTCATCTCCATCTACATGCTGCTGGATACCCGGCGCATCAGCCGCGGTGTCCACCGGCTGTTCCCCCGCCGCAACCAGGCGGACGCCGATGAGCTTATCAAGTCCAGCCAGCGGGCCGTCACCCACTGGGTAATCGCCCAGTCCCTGCTCAGCCTGCTGGTGGGGGTGAGCACCGGCGTCGGCATCTGGTTGCTGGACGTGGTGGGCATCTGGCCCGAGGGTTCACAGTACGCCATCTTCTTCGGCGCCTGGGCCGGCCTCACGGAGATAATCCCGTATATCGGTCCCATCCTGGGGGCGACGCCGCCGGTCATCGTGGCCTCGTTCTCCTCGTTCTGGGCCGTGCTGGCCGTCATCATCCTGTTCATCGTCATCCAGCAGCTGGAGGGCAATGTGCTGGTGCCCAACATCATGGGCTCCATAGTCGGCGTCCACCCCCTGGTGGTCATCTTCGCCGTGCTGGCGGGGGGGCAGCTGCACGGCATCGCCGGCATGGTCCTGGCCCTGCCGCTGGTAGCTCTGATCAGGGCGGTGGTGATGTTCATCAAGCCGCGGGTGACGCTGGAAAAGGCACCCGCCGTGGAGGCGGCCGAGGAGGACGCCGGGCCATGATAAGGCAGGGATGAAACCACGCGAATGAAGCTTTCCCGGGTAATGAAGGAAACTCCTGTCCTCCGGCAGGATGCTGAAGGCTCCCTGGAGGTAACCGGTCTCGCCTATGACTCCCGCCGGGTTCGGGACGGCGTGCTGTTCTTCGCCATTGACGGTTTCAAGGCCGACGGTCATGATTTCATCGGCGCCGCCGGGGACGCGGGAGCGGTGGCGGCTGTGACCGGCCGCTGGGTGGAAGACGCCCGGCTTCCCCAGCTACAGGTTACCGACGTGCGCCGGGCCATGGCGTCCGCCGCCGCCGTCTTCTACAACCATCCCTCCCGCCGGCTGACCCTGGTGGGAGTAACCGGCACCAACGGCAAGACCACCACCACCTTTCTGCTGGACTCCATCATGAGGGCGGCGGGGCGGCGAACGGGAATCATCGGCGGCGTGGAATACCGCATCGGCGCTCACACCGAAGCGGCGACGCGGACCACCCCCGAGGCCGTTGACAGCCAGAGGATGCTGGCCCGGGCCCTGGAACAGGATGTCGATTCCGTGGTCATGGAGGTCTCTTCCCATGGCATTGAACTGTGCCGCATCGAGGCTATGGAGTTCGACGTAGCCGTATTCACCAACCTCAGCCCGGATCATCTGGATCTGCACGGTGATATGGAGCATTACTTCGCCAGCAAGCGCCGTCTATTCGCGGCTGGTGGCGGACAAGTCATCACCGGGGAGACGGCGGCGGGCGGGCATGGACGGCCGATAGCGGTAATCAACACCGACGACGGCTACGGGCGGCGTCTGGCCGCCGGCACCGGCGAAGACACCGTGACCTTCGGCCTGGGCGAGGACGCCATGGTCAGGGCCACGGACATGGAATACTCAGGCTGGGAGACATCCTTCACACTGGTCACCCCGGCCGGCAGGGCGGCAGTGACGGTGAAGCTGCCCGGCCGGTTCAATCTGCACAACAGCCTGGCCGCGGCCGCCGCCGCCACGGCCCTGGACATCCCCCTTCCGCATATCGCCGGCGGCCTGGCGCGGGCCGAAGGCGTTCCCGGCCGCTTCCAGCAGGTGCGGACAGACGCGCCTTTCCGGGTGATAATCGATTACGCCCACAACGTGGCCGGCCTGACCGTGGCCCTGGAAACCGCCCGTCGCATCACTCCGGGGCGACTGATAGCCGTATTCGGCTGTCCGGGGGAAAGGGACCGGGAGAAAAGACCGGTTATGGGAGCCGTCACGGGCGAGATGTCCGATCTGGCTATCCTCACCACCGACGATTGCTACGGCGAGGACCCGGGCACCATCCTCGATGAGGTCGAGGCGGGTCTGGCCTCCTCCGGCGGTCAGTACCAGCGGTATCTTGACCGGCGCCGGGCCATCGAGGCCGCCGTCGGCTCAGCCGGCCCGGGCGACACCATCCTGATCGCCGGGAAAGGACATGAACAGCGCCAGATAATGGCGGACGGACCCCGACCGTTCAGCGACCGGTCGGTGGTACTGGCGGCGATAGCCCACGGTAATTCCTGACCGGCCGTCGCCCGGCAGTCCCGCCGTTTTTTTTCCTGCAGTTTGCGGATTCTTCGTCCCTGACCCAGCCGTACTCCATTGTATAACCGCCGTTTCAGTGATATCTTAAGCCTGTCGCCAGTAATGACAACGGTTATCATTCGAGTGGAGGCGGTGCGAATGCGGCAGCGGTCGTTGGTCCCTGAGATCATCCTTTTCTTCCTGTCCCTGTTCTTTTCCATACCGGGCCCGGCAGCGGCAGCCCAGCCACCGCTTCCGCCGTCCGGCGGTCTGGAATGGCCGGCGGCAGGCGATATCGCCACCGGCTGGAGCCTATCGCCGGCAACGGACCGCGGGCACCGGGGCATCGATATCGATACAGCGCCGGGCTCACCGGTAACGGCGGCAGCCGCGGGGGTGGTGGCCTTCGCCGGTTATACGCCGGCAGAGGGGGGAGGGCTTACCATCGCCATCGAACACCAGGGTGGCCTGAGAAGCACATACCTTCAGCTGGACACCACCGTGGTGGCCACAGGCCAGACCGTATCCCGGGGGGAGATGCTGGGAAGGGCCGGCGATAAACCGCTCCACTTCGGGCTCAAGTACCTACCACCACACCGCCGGAGCAGGATATATCTGAACCCCATGGATTATCTTCCTGTCAGGGAGGCGCCCGCGTCCACTACCGGCGCCGAAGGGGCCGCACCGGAACATACGGGTATGCCGCTCGCGCCGGAGAGCCCGGACACCTTTCCCGGACCACCTCCGGCTGCGGTACCGGCCTTGCCCGCCGGCGGTACCGGGGTCACCGTGGAGCCACCAGCGGCCGTGGCCCCGCGCCTGCCCCGGGAACCGCTCGGGCAGCCTGTAACGGCTGCGGAGGACGGCGCGGCGGAATCCGGGTCCCAGCCGGTAGCCGCAACCGGCGGCAGGTCTTCCCATGATGTCACCACCGGCGGCGCCGGGGCCCGTATCCGGGCGATGACGGAAACGGTCTCCGGCGTAGCCGGCGCACTGGACGCGGCCGTTACCGGGTTCACCTTACGGCCCGCCATCCGTCCGGCGGAGGCCGCCGGGGAAAAGCGGGTATCGCCCTTCCCGTGGCCGGTCAGCCTGCCCGCGGGAACAGCGTTGCTGTTACTGCTCTATACCCGCCGGCGCCCACTGCCGCCAACCACTCCTTATCTTTGCCTGCATCCCTGATGCTGTTAATATAGCCACGGACCTGACCGCGAGACACGGAAACATTCATTTGAGCAAATTTTACGTCACCACTCCCATATATTACGTCAACGACGTGCCCCATATCGGTCATGCCTATACCACCATCGCCGCTGACATACTGGCGCGCTACCACCGGCAGAGGGGCGATGATGTCTTCTTCCTGACGGGAACCGATGAGCACGGCAACCCGGCGGCACAGGCGGCGGCGCGGCGGGGTCTTTCCCCCCAGCAGCACGTGGACGAGATGGTGGTCAAGTTCAAGGCGCTGGCAGAACAGGTCAACGCCACCAATGACTTCTTCATCCGCACCACCGACAGCGAGCATTGCGCCAAGGTGCAGGCTTTCATCCAGAACCTGTACGAACAGGGGGATATCTACCGCAAGTCGTACCGGGGGCTTTACTGCAGCTCCTGCGAGGCATTCTACGCGGAGAAGGATCTGGTGGCGGGCAAGTGTCCGGACCACGGCACAGAGCCACAGATGGTGGAGGAAGAGAACTATTTTTTCCGGCTCTCCCGCTACCGGGAGCGGATACTGGACCACCTGGAACGGCACCCGGACTTCATCATGCCCGAAAGCCGTTTCAACGAGGCCCGCAGTTTCATCACCCGGGGGCTGGAGGACATCAGCATCAGCCGGGCGTCGCTCCAATGGGGTGTTCCCATACCCTGGGACGAGAGTCAGGTGGTCTACGTATGGGTTGATGCCCTGCTCAATTACATCACGGCTCTCCAGTACGCCCGGGAGGAGGACCTGCTGGAACGCTTCTGGCCCGTGGATTACCACCTCATGGGCAAGGATATCCTCAAGTTCCATGCGGTGATATGGCCGGCCATGCTCTTTGCCGCCGGCATGGAGCTGCCCCGCCACCTTTTCATCCATGGCTACCTGCTCATGGGCGGGGAGAAGATGAGCAAGACACGGGGTAACGTCCTCGACCCCTTCCAGGTGATGGATAAATACGGCGTTGACCCTTTCCGCTTCTACTGTTTTCGCGAGGTCATCTTCGGCCAGGACGGAGTGGTCTCTCTGGAGGGCTTCGAAAACCGCTACAACAGCGAGCTGGCCAATGATCTGGGTAACCTGCTGAGCCGCACACTGGCCATGATTCACAAGTACCGCGGCGGCGTGCTGCCCGACCCGCCGCCGGACAGCGGCGGTGAACTGTCCGCCGCGGCCACAGTTCTGGCTGAGCAGCTGGCCGCGTCCATGTCCAGGGTCGACCTGTCCGGCAGCCTGGAACTCATCTGGCGGTTTGTGCGCAGCCTTAACAAGTACGTGGAGGATATGGCTCCCTGGAAGCTGGCCAAGGACCAGGAACGTAGCCTCGACCTGGACGCCGCCCTCTATAACCTGGCCGAAGGGCTGAGACTCTGCGCCATCTTCCTGCACCCTTACATGCCGGACACCACCCTGGAGATGCTAAGACAGCTGGGTATCACCCCCGGATCCAGCGAACTTCAGCTGCAGCGGGCGGAGTGGGGGAGGAGATCCGGCGGCGCCTCTGTGCAGCCGGGAAAGCCGCTGTTCCCCAGGCTGGACTAAGGGAGAGGGGACAGTGAGGCGACTGATGGACAATCTGGTAGACAGCCACGCTCACCTGGATATGCTGGATGACCCCGGACGGGCCCTGGCGGCAGCATCGGCTGCGGGCGTATGCAGGATCATGACGGTGGGAACCGACCTGGAAACCAGCAGACAGGCGGTAGCTTTCGCCCGGAGCCGGGCAGGGGTGTCGGCCGCCGTGGGCATACATCCCCATAACGCCGCTGCGGCCGGCAGCGACAGCATGAAGCAGCTGGAAGAGATAGCCCGGTCAGCAGCTGTGTACGCCATCGGTGAGACCGGGCTGGACTACTATCGCGATCGCTCTCCCCGTGATGTACAGAAAGAGGCGTTCTCCCGGCAGATAGAGCTGGCGCGCCGCTGCAACCTGCCGCTCATCGTCCACTCGCGCGATGCGGGAGAGGATACGCTGGCCATACTGGCGGCCGAGGCGGACGGCCTAACGGTGGTGCTCCACTGTTTTTCCCTTTACCGGCATGTGGACCGCTGTGCCGAATCAGGGTATTTCATGTCCATCGCCGGCAACGTCACCTTCGGCAACGCCGCTGATCTCCGCCAGGCATCGGCGCTTATCCCCACCGACCTTCTACTGACGGAAACCGACGCGCCCTTCCTGACACCGGTGCCGCACCGGGGGAAGGAGAACAGCCCCGTTCATATACCGCTGATCCTCGCTGAACTCGCCGCTATCCGGGGTGCTTCCCCCGGAGACCTGGCGGACAACATCCACCGGAACTTCACCAATGTCTTCGGCTCTCCCCAAGTAATATAAGCCCTGCTTATATGGCATTCCATCAGAATCCCTTATATTTTCAGCCATGCAAACGGCCGGTGGTGTTCCGGCTCCCCGCAGCTTTCACATAAAACAACCCGGATGGATGGATCCCGGCAGCGGTTTGAATACCTGTTGCCTGGGAAAGGGTAAAGGCGGGCTACCACAGAAATTCTTATTGTGATAATGTCGACTAAACAAATATACAATTATGCTTCCATATCGATTGCTGTTACATGCTCATCTCACAGAAAAGTGAATACGCCATAAGGGCGCTGGTGGATATAGCCGGTGATCCGGGCGAAAAACCGGTGAACAGATCGGATATCTCCCAGCGTCAGCAGATACCGCTGCCCTATCTTACCCAGGTACTGCGGGCCCTGGTCAACGGTAAGATACTGAACAGCCTGCGGGGGCCTTCGGGCGGTTACGCCCTCAACCTGCCCCCGGAGGATATCAGCCTGCTGGACGTGGTGACCCTGCTCCAGGGGCCGGTATCCCCGGCCCAATGCGCCGGCAGCGACGCCGGCAGCGGTTGCGACCGTTTCGATGGCTGCGGCCTGGTCGATGTCTGGTCACGTCTCAAGAGCGCCAACGAGCAGGTCCTGGGCCAGACCACGCTGGAAGACCTGCTCCCGGGCAGCGCCCGGGGGGCTGATACGGCCATCACCCCGGACACCAGGCTGGACTGTATCGGCCTTCACTGTCCTCTGCCCATCGTCAGGATGTCCGAAGTGATGATGGACCTGGGGCCGGGACAGGTGCTGGAAGTCTGGGCGGACGACGAGGGGGCCAAAGCTGACATACCGGCGTGGTGTACCGGTACGGGCAACGATTTCCTCAGCCACGAGGAGTACGGCGATCAGATGAAATTCCTGATACGAAAGGCCATATGATGGGAGTCCCGGTAAAAAAGGGTATTAAACCATGAGGAGGTGCTGAAGATGAAAGAGGCCATATTCCTGGACAACGCCGCCACCACCCGGACCGATCCCGAAGTCCTCAAGGCTATGGAGCCCTGGTTCTGCGAGAAGTACGGCAGCCCCGCTACCCTGTACGCACCCGGATCCGAGGCCAAGCAGGCGATAGAGGCGGCCAGACAGCGGCTGGCCGACCTGATCGGCGCCGACGCCAAGGAGATCTACTTCACCAGTGGCGCCACAGAATCCAACAACTGGGCCATCAAGGGGACAGCGGACGCACTGGCGTCCACGGGACGGCATATCATCACCAATGAGGCGGAGCACCACTCCATCCTCATGCCCTGCCGGTTCCTGGAGAAGAAGGGATGGGAGGTCACCTACCTGCCGGTGGATGGTGACGGTCTGGTGGATCCGGAAGCGGTGGATGGTGCCATCAGGGACCAAACGGTGCTGGTCACCATGGTCCACGGCAACCACGAGATAGGCACCATACAGCCCATCGACGAGATAGGCACCGTCACCAGAGAGAAAAAGATACCGTTCCATGTGAACGCGGCACAGTCGGTGGGCCATATCCCCGTAGACGTCCAGGGCATGAACTGTGACCTTCTATCCCTTACCGCCCACAAGTTCTACGGGCCCAAGGGCGTGGGCGCCCTTTATATCCGTCGCGGCGCGCGTATAACGCCCCTGCTGCACGGCGGCGGCCAGGAGCGCAAACGCCGTCCCGGCACCCATAACGTACCGGGCATCGTCGGCCTGGGCAAGGCCGCCGAGCTGGCGCGAGGGCGGCTGGACAAGGAGATGGAGCGCCTGACCGGACTCAGGGACTATATCATCGACTCCATCGGGAACAGCATGGAGGACATCCGTCTTAACGGTCACCGGAGCCGGCGCCTGCCCAACAACGTGAATTTCTCCATCGAGGGCATCGAGGGCGAGTCCATCATGCTGTCCTTGTCCTATCCCACTTCGGCCGACACCAAACCCATATACGTGTCCACCGGGTCCGCCTGCGTCTCGGGCACCCTGGAGCCCTCTCACATCCTGCTGGCCCTGGGCATCCCGGTGGAGCTGGCCCATGGCTCGGTGCGCATCAGCCTGTCGCAGGACAATACCCGGGAGGACGCAGACAACGCCGTCAAGGCGCTGGTGGAAGTGGTGGAACGCCTGCGCAGCATGTCGCCGGTATACAAGCGTGGCTCCAAGCAGTGCGCCAGCGGCAGCAAGTCCGATGGTTGTGATTGCGAAGCGGCCACCTGAGCGCCGTCCAGCTATTAATCCCAAGGAGGTAATCATGTATTCAGAAAAAGTGATGGACCACTTCCAGAACCCCCGCAACATGGGCGAGGTCAAGGATGCGGACGGAGTGGGGGAGGTGGGCAACCCCCAGTGCGGCGACGTCATGCGCATCACCATCAAGGTCGATGATGAGGAGCGTATCGAGGATGTCAAGTTCAAGACTCTGGGCTGCGGCGCCGCCATCGCCACCAGCAGCATGGTGACGGAGATGGCCAAGGGCAAGACCCTGGGTGAGGCCGAGGATATCTCCAAAAAGTCCGTCGCCGACGCCCTCGGGGGCCTGCCGCCTCAGAAGATGCACTGCTCCAACCTCGCATCCGACGGCCTGAAAAAAGCCATTGAGGACTACCGCTCCCGGCATACAAAGGGATAGACCGGCCCGTTCCCACTAAAGCCTTTTTGCCATCGGCCGATTATCTACTGGAGCCTTCATGGCTCGATTCTGCATACTTTTACGGGCGAGGGCGTATGAGAGTGGGCATCATCTCCAGGTTGGGCTTGCGCGGCAAGCTTTCCATACTTATCATCCTGATGCTGGCCGCCCTCTCCCTGGCTCTCAATTTCTATACCGCCAACAACCTGGCGGATGCCATCAATCAGGAATACGTGCGGCGGGCGGTGCAGCTCGCCGGTTTCTTCGAATCAGAGCTGGATATCCACTCCGTCCCGGGAAACCTGGAAGTCGATGAGCTCCAGCGGCAGATCGATTCCCTGGTCGGAAAAGACGATGAGTTGGAGAAGGTATCGGTATACGCGCCAACCAGGGAAGGTGTGGTGGTCATCGCCAGCAGCGCCGCCGACTCCATCGGCAGGATGGCGGACAAAGACGAAGCCGCCCCCATCTTCAGTGGTGAAACCCGGTTCATCGAGAACGGTACCGACGGCGCCGACGGGAAGCCCGAGGGGGACGGCTCCGGCCACCGGACGACCGTCCAGGGGGGTAACATGGTGGAGATGCTGGCCCCTCTCCACGACAACGACGGCGAAATTATCGCCTCCATCGGCATCCACCTGAACGAGAACGCCCGGGACAGCCTCATCCTGTCGCAGAAGATCCGCTTCGCCATCATCTCCAACGCCGGCCTGATCATCCTGCTGGTGATCCTGTACTTCTCACTGAGCCGTATTCTCATCCGGCCGGTCCAGGAGCTTACGGAATCCACGCAGCTGGTGGGCGAGGCGGGTTGGCGGCAGCCTTCCGGCGTAACCAGAAATGACGAGGTGGGCAATCTGGCCCGCGCCTTCGATGAGATGGCCGTTTCGCTGGAAAGCCGTGAGGAGGAAGTACGCCTGCTGCTCAGCGCCAGTGTTGCCGTATCATCCGAGCTCCATGTGGACAAGATCCTCCAGATTCTGTGCGAGAAGATAGCGGCATCGATGAAGGTCACATATTGCCGCATCGCCCTGCTGGACGACAGCGGCGAGAATATGGTGGTAAAGGCTGAATCGACCACCCGGGAGGTACCCGACTGGCATAAGGGCGTAGGCCAGAGCATCCCCCTGAGTTCGGTAAAATATCACCGCCGCGTGGTGGAGAGCATGGAACCGCTGGTGCTCAAGCATGACGAGCATCTGATCAACGGCGCTTCGCAGGAGGAATGGGAATGGGCGTTGACCAGCGATACCAGATCGGCCCTGCTGCTGCCGCTCATCTCCAAGGGAGAGGTACTGGGCGTGGTAACCCTGGGAGAGATGCGGCGCTGGGAGCGCAGCCCCTTCTCTTCCAAGAAGATAGAATTCTACCAGATCCTCATGAGCCAGGCCGCCGTTGCCATCGAGAACGCCCAGCTTTACGAAAAGACCGAATGGCAGGTTCGCGAGCTGTCGATCATGCACAAGATCAGTCAGGCTTTCACCTCCACCCTGGACTACCAGGAGGTGGTGGGCATCGTCGCCAAACGCGTGGGCAACTTCATCGGCGCCCAGTACGCCTCCGTGCTGCTGCCCGACGACCGTTGCCAGTACCTCAAAATCGCCGCCAGCTACAACCTCTCGGCGGAATATGTCTGGACCGTGAACAAGAAATCCAGGATCCCCGTAGGCAGCGGACCCCTGGGCATGGCCTTCTCGCAGCAGAGACCCTTTTTCATCAACGACGTGGAGAACGATGATTCCTACGCCCCCTGGAAACATGTGGCCGCGGTCCAGGGTTATTCATCGCTAATCGCCCTGCCGTTGATGGCCAAGGGACAGACTCTGGGCGTCATCTGCATATATTTCGACCAACCGCGTCATCTGAAAAAGAACGAGATAAACCTGCTTATCACGGCGGCCAACGAGGCGGCTATCGCCATCGAGAACTCCCAGATTTACGAGAACCTGCAGGATGCCTTTGTCGGCACCATCAAATCCCTGGCGGAGACCATCGACGCCAAGGACGCCTATACCCGCGGTCATTCGGAGAAGGTAGCCCTGTATGCCGAGGCAACGGCGCGCAGCCTGGGCCTGGAGGGTGAGGAGTTGCAGACCATCCGCTACGCGGGCTACCTGCACGATGTGGGCAAGATCGGTATCCCGGACGCCATCCTCTCCAAACCGGGCAAGCTCACCATCAAGGAGTTCAACATCGTTAAAAAACACCCGGTGCTCAGCGACCGCATCCTCAAGCCGGTGGACTTTCCCTTCCCGGTCCAACCGGTGGTTCGCCACCATCACGAACGGTACGACGGCAAAGGTTATCCGGATAATCTCGCCGGTGAGGAGATTCCCATGGGGGCGAGGATCCTCGCCGTGGCCGATTCCTACGAAGCCATGACCTCGGACCGCCCTTATCGCAAGGCACTGTCGGTGGACAAGGCGCTGGAGGAGCTAAGACGCAACAGCGGCACCCAGTTCGATAAACGAATCGTCGTGGAGTTCACAAGTATCGTCAGCGCCGACAAACCCGCCAGCCGCCGGCTTCGCAAGGGAGCCTGAACCTTCCCGGGCATGCCGCCGACTCCGACGACCGCCTGCATCAAGCCTGTTTCCAGCCCTGCCGATACAGCTAGTGAACATGTTTTCACCACTAGACCACGATCGATGATTCTCTGGGGTCAGATAAGCCAGTTCTCCGTGTTCATGGTGCTGCAGCTACTTGCCAGCTACGGCAAGTCGGGCATCCTGGAACTGGAGGATAACGAGGAGCGCGCCGTCATCTACCTGGAGGACGGCTTCGTGGAAGCCGTCTCCGTTCCCCGTTCCGACCATCTGCTGGGCGCCAGGCTGGTCAAGTCGGGACATATCACCCAATCGCAGCTGAGAAAGATCGTCCTGGCATCCCGCTTCCACCGGCAACGTGAATTCATCGGGCTGGTCCTGATGAAAAGCGGCAAGGTGGACCATCAGGCCATAGTCGACATCATCAAGGAACAGGCCTATGAGAACACGCTGGAACTTTCCAACTGGGTGGAGGGGTCCTTCAAGTTCACCGTACCGCTCCAGGCGGTATGTTTCCCCCTGCCACCGCACATCAACGTGGAACACCTGCTGCTGGAGGTGAGCCGCCGCCTGGACGAGGGCCAGCGTCCTACCCGCGCCAAGAAGGACATGCCGGGCGAGGAACTCTGCGCTTACTGCAACGCCGGCTGCACGCGGATCCAGAAACGCAAGTACCTGCGTGACGGTATCTGCCTGTGGCGTAATATGCCGGTGATGGTGCGCGAGACGCTGTACGCTCCGGACACACAACCCACGTTCGCAGAAGGAGAAGAAGAGGTCAAGGGCCTGCCATTCCTGTAGACCCGCCGGCTAGGATCAGCTCCCGCCAAGGCCGCAGGCGCGGTCTTTCTTCATTGAAATGTCCGACATTGTTAAGTTAGACTGGGTCAGCCTCAAAGTATCCATGGAAATTGATGAAATATCGCAGACTTTCTCCCATACGCATCCTTGCCCTGATCGGGGTGCTGATAGGTATCGCCGCCGCCGGAACCGTGGGTTTCATCATTCTGGAGAACCAGTCTCCCCTGGCCGGCTTCCTGACGACACTGAACCTGCTGTCGACTGTGGGCATGGGGGAGATGCCGGCTTCATTGGGCGGGCAGTTGCTGGCGGTTTTTCTCATAGCCACCGGGGTCGGCACCCTGTTGTACGTCTTTACGTCACTGATAGACTTTCTAATAGGTGGATATCTTGCTGAACTGCTGGGGGAGCGGAGTATGAAAAAAAAGTTATCGGATCTGAAAAACCACTATCTCATCTGTGGATTCGGCCGCGTCGGCGAACAGGTGGCCCGGGAGTTCTCCCGGTCCGACAAGCCCTTCGTGGTGGTGGATGCCGATCCCGCCAGCATCACCCTTTGCAAGCAATACGGCTACCTGTTCGTCGAGGGTGACGCCGCCAACGATGAGGTGCTGCGTAAAGCGGGAATCCATAACGCCGCCGGTCTGGTCGCCTGCGTAGACTCTGATGCCGGTAACGTCTTCGTCACCCTGAGTGCGCGGGTCATCGCCCCGGACATGCAGATAGTGGCACGGGCCAACTCGGAAGATTCACGGAACAAGCTGGAGAAGGCCGGCGCCGACAAGGTGGTGTCTCCCTACTCCATCGGCGGCCGGGAGATGGCCAACCTGATGATGAAACCCATGGTGAGCGACTACCTGGAGGTTGTCACCGGCGGCGGTGAACTGGAGATAAGGGTGGAGCAGCTCCGGCTGAACGGTGATTCGGCGGTGCTGGGCAAGAGTATCAAACAGTTACAGATACGCCAGAAGACCGGCACATCGATCCTTGCCGTCAGAAAACCGGGCCGCAGCTTCGATACCAATCCGGACCCGCATACCATCCTGGAGGAAGGCGACGTGCTTATCACAGCCGGCACCCCCGCCGAGACACAGTCCCTGGAACAGTTGATTACCCCGACCGCAGCGACAAGTTGACCGCCGGAACCGACTGTTACCTGGACCGCTTCGAGGGTGAAACGGCCGTCCTTCTGTTGAACGGCAGCGAAGTGGCGGTGCCCCGTTCAGCTCTGCCTGCCGGCGCCGCCGAAGGCGACCACCTCCACGTCTGCTTCACCATCAACGACGCGGCCCGCGAGGAGACCTCACGCCAGGTGACCGGGTTCCGCCGGAAGCTCAAGGAAAAGGGCGTGGACCGCTGACATGGATGGTGATTTTCTCCAAAGCTTTACCCGTATGGTCGCAGAGTCCGCCCGCCAACGTCTCGATTCATGGGGAGCCGCCGAGCTGACCGGGTCCATCTCCCTGGAGCGGCCGGCAGCCAGTGACCATGGGGACCTTTCGCTCAACCTGGCCATGGCCGCGGCAGCCAAAGCACACCGCTCTCCCCGCGAGCTGGCGGTTGAACTCTTATCGGACCTGCAGGACGATCCGGACCTCTCCCGGGCCTGCCGGACCATGGAGATAGCCGGGCCGGGTTTCATCAACTTCTTCCTCACCGACGCTTCCCTGGCGGACGCGGTGTCTTCAGCTCTGGCCGGTGGCGACGCCTTCGGGCGCAGCCGGCCCGCCGGGCCCCAGAACTACCTGCTGGAGTTCGTCAGCGCCAATCCTACGGGTCCCCTGCATGCGGGCCATGCCCGTTACGCCGCCTACGGTGATTCGCTCAGGCGTATCCTTCAGTTCGCGGGGCACCAGGTCACCACTGAGTTCTACATCAATGACTACGGCTCGCAGATGGATCTGTTCGGCAGGTCTCTGGCCGCCAGGTACGGCCAGGTCAGGGGCCTGGACACCAACTTGCCTGAAGACGGTTACCAAGGCGTGTACCTGGTTGAGTTGGCGGAGAGAATCGACGCCGACATCGGCGACCGGCTGGGGGGTGAGCTGCTGCCGGAGCCGACGCCGCAGGCGGG
>BDUA01000035.1 GCA_002897715.1 bacterium BMS3Abin01 | reverse complement strand
CGGCGTCCGGCGCCAGCCCCGCCGACAGCGAGCCGGTCAGGAACAGGGATATGCCGGTCATGAAGACCCGGCGGCGGCCCAGCACGTCGCCAGCGGAGCCGCCCACCAGGATGAACGCCGCCAGCATCACCAGGTAGGCGTTCATTATCCAGAGGAGCTGCGTACCGCTGGCTCCCAGGTCGGCCTGCAGGGCCGGCAGGGCCACGCTCAGTACCGAGCTGTCGATGAAGACCATACTGGACGCCAGGATGGTAGCGAACAGCACCCAGCGTCCGGTGGCGCCCGTCTCGCCGGGTCCGGAGAGTTCGCTGGCGGCAATGCCGCCTGTCGCCACACCATAGGGTGGCATATCACAAGTGACTTTTTCTTCGGATTCGCTCAAGCTTCCCCCACCCTGACCGCCGATGTTTACCGGCCAATCATATCGTTAAGCCACATCCCTTGCGGGAATAACATCAAACAATAATGCTAAGATAAAATGTCTTTTCCAGCGACGGCAAAGGAGAGTTTTTGACCGGCGGCCAGAGTATGACCGGGCTTAAAGACATGGATACGGTTTGCGGCATCTGTCCCGCCGGCTGCTGGGTGACGGCGACGCTGGAGAAGGGAAGGCTGATGGCGGTGCGCGCCCAGGACGGCCACCCCCTGGGGATGATATGCAAGCTGGGTCAGAACTCACCGGAGATGGTGTACTCGCCGCACCGGCTGCGGCATCCCCTGCGGCGCAAGGGCGGGAAGGGCAATTTCGAGTTCGAGCGTATCGGCTGGGATGAAGCCATGGAGACCATCGCCGCGCGCCTGCAGGCGGTCAAAGACGAATACGGGCCGGAGGCCGCCGGCATCTACACCGGCCGCGGCAGTTTCGACCTGGCCCTCTGCGACGTCTATCAGCCGGCCGATACCGCGGTGTCCTCCGCCTCCAGCGTGCTGTTCCCCTTCGGTTCGCCCAACACTTTCGGTGTGGGCGCCCTCTGTTACGTCTCTTTCGCCATGATCGCCCCCCACGTGACCATGGGCGGCATGCTCATCGACATGGACTCGGATATCGAGAACGCCGAGCTCATCGTGGTCTGGGGCGCCAACCCCGCCACCGACTCGCCGCCCCTGGCCCATTATCAGATACTGGCGGCGCGCGAGCGCGGCGCCGAGGTGGTGGTCATCGACCCGCGGCGCAACGGCACCTGCCGCGAGGCCGGCGGCCAATGGGTCCCGGTCCGGCCCGGCAGCGACGGCGCCCTGGCGCTCAGCATGATACAGGTGTTGATAGAGGAAGAGCTCTATGACGAGGAGTTCGTGGACAACTGGACCGTGGGTTTCGAGGAACTGGCCGGCTATACGCAACACTTCCGGCCCGAGGCGGTAGAAGAGACCACCTGGGTACCAGCGGAGACCATCCGCTCGCTGGCGCGCCGCATAGCCGGCGCCCGCGGCGCCAGCCCGGTGATGTACAGCGGCCTGGAGTACTCGGACAGCGGCGTCCAGGCTATCCGCGCCACCATGGTGCTCTGGGCCCTGGCGGGGCAGCTGGATGTGCCCGGCGGCCGCGTCTTCCGCATGCGGGAGAACGCCTTCCCGGTAAACAAGGACCGCCTGGTGGCCAACCCGGACCCGGGCAAGGCCATCGGCCGCGACCGTTTCCCCGTCTACAGCCAGTACCGCGGCGAGTCCCACGCCATCTCCCTGCCGGAAGCGGTGCTGGAGGGACGTCCCTATGCCATCAGATCGCTGATAGTGCTGGGCGGCTCCATCATCACCGCCTGGCCCCGTCCCGAAGTGTGGCGCCGGACGCTGGACCACCTTGATTTCCTGGTGACCGTCGACCGCCAGCTGACCGCCGATGCGGCCTACGCCGACATCGTCCTGCCCGCCACCACCGGCTATGAGAACACTTCCTATATGACCTACGGCTCCATGTTCCGCATCCGGGAACGGCTGCTGGAGCCGGTGGGAGAGTCGCGCAACGACCTGCTCATCCTGGGAGAGCTGGCCCGGCGGCTGGGTTACGGAGAACTCTACCCCCAGTCGGAAGAAGAACTGCTGGAACGGGTTCTGGAGGGCTCGGGCTTCACCCCTGCGAATGTTCGCGAGGCCGGCGGCACAGTAAGCATCTCCCCGGTGATGATGCAGTACAGGAAATGGCAGAAGGGGCAGCTGCGGGCCGACGGGAAACCGGGCTTCGAGACCCCTTCGGGCAAGTTCGAGATAGCCTCCTCCATCCTCGAGGAGCACGGCTATAACCCTCTGCCGGTGTTCACCGAGCCCGGAGAGGGACCGGTTTCGCAGCCGGCGACGGCGTCACAGTATCCCCTTGTCTTCAACTCGGGGGCGCGCACTACCACGGATTTTCGTTCCCAACACCATGGCGTCGACAAGCTGGCCGCCCAGGCCCCCGAGCCCGAGGTGCTGATGAACGATGCAGACGCCGTCCGGCGCGGCATCAGCGAGGGAGATAAGGTGATGGTGGAGACGCCCCGGGGCAGCCTGGGTTTTCGCGCCAGGATCAGCGGCGACATCGTCCAGGGCGCCATCGATTGCAATATGGGCGGCGGCGGACCCGTGGGCCCCGAGGCATGGCGAAAATGTAACGTGAACGAACTCACCGACCTGGAGCGTTACGACCCCGTCTCCGGTTTCCCGGTGTATAAGGCACTGCTGTGCGAGGTGAGACCGGTGAAGGGCGCCACGAAGGCGGCCCCGAAGCGTAGGCGGGAAGACCCGGCACCCCGGCAGGCCGCTCCTGTACCGATCAAGCCCCGGACGCCACAACCCGGTATCTATCTGGACCACAACGCCACCACGCCCCTGGACCCGGAAGTGGTAGAGGCCATGCTTCCCTACCTGGAGGAGCGTTTCGGCAATCCCTCCAGCATCCACGATACCGGTGCCGGCGTGCGCGAGAAGCTGGAGGCCGCCCGGCGGGTCATCGCCCGGGCGCTGGGCTGTACGGCGCGACGGCTGGTATTCACCGGCTGCGGCTCCGAAGCCGACAACCAGGCGCTCAAGGGCGTGGCGTTGGCCGCAGCCAGGGACGGGCGGAACGGCCGTCGCCATATCATCACCACCGACTTCGAGCACCCAGCGGTGCTCAAATCATGCGCCGCCCTCCAGGAGCAGGGCTGCAAAGTCACCTACCTGCCGGTAGGGCCGCAGGGGTTGGTGAAACCGGCGGACCTGGACGCGGCCATCGGCGACGACACCATTCTGGTATCCATCATGATGGCCAATAACGAGGTGGGCACCATCCAGCCCATCGCCGAACTGGCGGCGGTGGCCCATGAACACGGCGTCCCCTTCCATACCGACGCCGTCCAGGCCTTCGGCAAGGTTCCTGTCGACGTAGAGAAACTGGGAGTCGATCTGCTCTCGGTGTCGGCGCACAAGCTCCACGGCCCCAAGGGCGTGGGAGCGCTGTTCATGCGCAAGGGCCTGGAGATGGCGCCTCTCATCGACGGCGGCAGCCAGGAGGGCGGCCGCCGTGCCGGCACGGAGAACGTGGCCGGCATCATCGGCTTCGCCATGGCGGCTGACCTGGCGGTCAAACGGCTGCCGCAGATGTCCGAGGTGACAAGGTTGCGGGATCGTCTCCAGGAGGGCCTGGCCGGCCTGGTGGAAGACGCCCGCCTGAACGGAGACCGCGAGCGGCGGCTACCCAACACGCTGAATATGGTTCTTCCCGGCATGCGCGGTGAGTCGCTGGTGCTGAGGATGGACCGCAAGGGCATTGCCATCTCCTCCGGCTCAGCCTGCAAATCGGGGTCACCGGACCCCTCTCACGCCCTGCTGGCGCTGGGGCTCAGCGACGAGGATGCCCACTGTTCCATCAGGCTGTCCCTGAGCCACGAGAGCAGCGAGGCGGACATAGACACCGCGCTGGCCGCCTTCCGGGAGGTAATAAGCGAGTCGATAAACGCCATCCGCTTCATCCCCTGCAGGTGAGAGGGCCGCGGCTTCCTATGGCAAGCAGGGCTTTACAGGTGATAGCATAGGCGGGAGGGAACAGCGAAGGGGAACTGGTATGGCTGAAGGAAACCGGAAACCGCCGGTGGTCGCGGTCGGCACCGCGTCCTATCACGAGGCCGTGGCGGCGATGGCTGCCTGTTCGGCCCACCGCACCTCTCACGCCCTGGAAGACCGGGACCAGACCGCCACCAGCGGCTCCATGGAGTTTGCCCGCTCCGTCGCCAGAAGCCTGGACGATTCGCCACGATGGCTGGATTGCCGCTACCTTTATGACGCCGCCGGCAGCCACATCTTCGAGCGCATCTGTGAGCAGCCGGAGTATTACCTGACCCGCACCGAGGGAGCCATCCTGGCGGCGGTAGGGCTGGACATCGCCCTGCGCACCGGCAGCATCACTCTTGTCGAACTGGGTTCAGGCAGTTCCATCAAGACCCGCCTGTTGCTGGACGCCTACTGCGAGCTGTACGGCAGCGCCGGCTATACACCGGTGGATATCAGCAACTCCATCCTGGAGCATGCCCGGGACGAGCTTGCCGCCAGCCTTCCCGATGTACAGGTGGCGCCGCTCAATAGCACCTACGACGATGCCTTTCCCATCTTCAAAGAGCACTCCCCCGCTATGCTGCTGTTCCTGGGGAGTACCCTGGGAAACCTCAACGAGGCGGAATCACTTGATTTCTGGGAGCGGGTCGCCGCCAACCTGTCCCCCGGGGACTACTGCCTGCTGGGGCTGGATATCAACGAGGATACGGCTGCCATCGACGCCGCCTACAACGACGCCGCCGGCTGGAGCGAGGCTTTCACCCGCAACCTGTTCGAGCGCATGAACCGGGAGCTGGGGTCGGATGTCGCCACGGATGCCATCCAGCATGTGGCGGCCTTCAACCGGGAACGCTCACGGGTGGAGATCTTCGCCCGCTTCCAACGCGCCCAGAGCATCTATATAGAACCGTTCAACCGAGTATTCGAGTTCGAGGCCGGCGAGCAGATTCTCACCGAGATTAGCTGCAAGTTCAGGCTTGAGGAGATAGTGCCCTACCTGGCCGACTTCGGCTTTATCACCGAGCAGATCTATACCGACAGCGGGGAGCGCTTCGCTGTGCTGTTGCTGGAGCGCAGATAGCCGCTCAACCGAAGGGAGGATTTCATGATAAAGGTATGGCTGGCATTAATCCTGACGATTGGGATGGTACTGCTCGCGGGTTGCGGCGGAGAGAATGGAAACACTACTTCCTTTACGGAAACCGCTACCGGCGAAAATACCACCACCAGCGCCACTGCTGATTATTCGGGAAGCTGGCAGGGAACTATGGTCTATTCGCTTGTGTCCGGTATCTGCAGCTGTCCGACCGGCGCAACGAACAAACCGGGCGATGTTACGGTGAGCATAAGTCAAAAAGGCGATACGGCCGTGATGAAAATTCTTTCCGGCCTGCAATGCAGTCCGGCGGAGGCATGCAACTTCAACTGCACTGTCAATGGGAACAATATGACATGCACCAACTCCGGTGCGGCCGATAACGAGGGCGGCAGGTATTCGAACACTTACGGTATGGTTTTCAAATCGGAAAAAACCGCTTCCGGCTCGGGAACTTCCGCATATTCTATCGCCGGCGCAGACGGCTTTGAGTGCAGCTGGAATACCAGTATGGAACTGTCCAGAAGCTGACGCGGAAAGGGGACGCCTGCGATATCCTTATAACTCGCCGACCAATGACTGCCTTTTTTCCATTTGCCTTTTTAGCCCCGCCCGTTTCAAACATGTCGCCAGCCATCCTGAGCCGCTCGGCCGGTAGCCGGCATCTGTTGAATATCCCTTTTCTGAAGCTCCGATTCTGACTGTTTGGCCCAGACCAGTTTCGAAAGCATATGATCCTCAGGGGTCACCACTTCAACCGGTATGCCCCCTGACTCAATTAATAACTGACTCATTATGCCGTATGTCAGTGGTCATTGCTCTCTACGACGATTTTGATTTATTCGCCGGTCGGTTCGCAAAGTTCACAGACAGGGTTGACATGGGGCGACATATCACCAGGGGCGGATGGAAAAGCGTGCAGCGTAAGTATTTCCTGCCTTCTTCGTCGTAAGTAACAAAGGGTAGTCCAAGACCTACCCGCAACGGCACAGGAGGCTTTTCAATGAAAACCCTGGTAAAAACATTGCTACTCACTTGTGTTCTGTCGGTGTCCGTCTTTATGACTCAGGGCTGGCAGAGCAGCGAGGCCCTGGCGGCCCCTCCGTCCCCCTCAGATTCAACATCCGTCGATGCTTCCTGGCTCTCCAACCTGATATACGCCACCGGCTCCTCACAGCTGAAGCCGCTGTTCGCGCCCACGGACGACCAGCCGCTGGAGATCCATCCCGTCGGCGACGGCTCTGATCCCGTCGTAGTCGATTCCGGGACCGAGTACGGCCCCTGCGTGAACGGCCAGCGGACGGTCACTAACTGGACCGAATTCAGTGACGGCACCGGAATGTCTTCCATTACATTCGAGCCCTGCACCGTTGAAGAGCCGCCCGATGACGGAATTTTAATCTGCGTGGACGGCATCGACGAGAACGGTAAACCCTTCGGCTACTGCTACAACCCCGAATGCGATAATCCCGGCCACAACCCCGACCCGGGATGCCCGGTTCATATCAACCCCGATTGCGACCAGAACCCTGATGGCCCGGACTGCACGCATGAAGACTCCGGGAATCCCGGCGGCGGCGATAACGGCGGTCCTGAGAACGGCGGCTCAGATTCGGGTATGACTGACTCCGGGACACCGGCCCAGCCCCAGACCGATGTCACCCCTTCCAGACTGCCGATGACCGGTATCAACGGGACGGCGCTGCTGTTCATTATCAGCTTCGCCCTGACGGCCCTGGTCATCGCTTACTCGGTCTGCAGGCTGGCAAGCGGCGGCGATAAGCGCTAGGTCCGGTCCGGATTGTAACCTGTAGGCGGCCCCGCCTCCGGCGGGGCCGCCTACTCTTTTGTTACAACATCTGCTGATACGGTATACAATAACCATACCCGCGTAGAAAGGTTTGAACATGGCCGCCGAGATCCCCCGACGTATGCTTGGTAATACCGGCGAAGCAGTCTCCATCATCGGCATGGGCGGGAACCATATCGCCGGCGCCAACTGCCGCACGGAGGCCATAAGTCTGGTACACGAGGCTATTGAGCAGGGCATCGACTTCATGGATAACTGCTGGGACTGCCACGGTGGCCGTAGCGAGATGTGGATGGGAGACGCCCTGCGGGGACGTTATCGGGACCGTGTCTTCCTCACGACCAAGATCGATGGCCGCAATAAGAAGGCGGCCCGCAAGCAGCTCGACCAGAGCCTTAAACGCCTCAAGACCGACTACCTCGACCTGCTACAGATACACGAGGTCATCCGTCCTGATGACCCGGAGCGAATCTTCGCCCGCGGCGGCGCCATCGAAGCGCTGGAGAAAGCACGGGACATGGGCAAGGTCCGTTTCCTGGGATTCAGCGGACACAAGGACCCGGAAATCCACCTGAAGATGCTTGCGCAGGGCTTCCACTGGGATGCGACCCAGATGCCCATCAACCTCCTGGATGCCCACTTTAGCAGTTTCCAGAAGCAGGTTCTGCCCGTTCTCAGGGAGCAGGGCATCGGCGTCATCGGCATGAAGCCCCTGGCCGGCGGCGCCCTGCTGGAGACCGGCATGGTCACGGTCACCGAAGCTCTGCAGTACGCCATGAGCCAGCCGTTGGCGGTGGTTGTAACCGGCATGGAATCGCAACGGGAGCTGGACCAGGCTATCGAGGCCGCGGATGATTTCCTGCCGCTCGGTGACAAGGTTATGGAGAACCTGCTCGGCCGCATCTCCCCCTTCGCCCAAAACGGTGAATATGAGCGGTACAAGACCACCACCAGACATGATGGTACAGTGGAGCACCCGGAATGGCTGGAGAAGGCGAAGGTTTGAGCAAATGCCCGCCTTGCCGACCATAACCGCCGTTGTTAAAATAATGTGACGGCGATGAGGCTCGCCATATAACTGCGCTGAGACTGTTTTGTATACGATGGCGCTGATGGCTTCTACCCAGGATTATCTACAGGTGGAAGTTTTTTATGCTCAAGGAATACGGACTGCTGAAAGATGAACTGCTGGCCTGCATCGAGTCGCTGAACGGCGACACCGGCGTGGAGAGCCCCAGCCTGGATAACGCCGCCGTCGCCAGTGACTGGAACCATGACGGCGGACTACTGTCGTCCCTCAGCCACAAACTCAAGAACAACGTCTTCGAGCTGGTGGTCCTGGGCCAGTTCAAACGGGGCAAGACGACGCTGATAAACGCCCTGCTGGGTGAGGAGATACTGCCCACGGCGGTGGTGCCGCTTACCTCCATCGCCACCATCATCGAGTACGGTGAACAAACCCGGGCCAAGGTCATCTTCAACGACGGCCACGTCCAGGAGATCCCCCCCGGCGATATAGCCGCATACGTTACCGAGAGGGGCAACCCCGGAAACGAGAAGGATGTGAGCGAGGTGCTTCTCACCTATCCCTCGCCCTACCTGCGTGACGGTGTCAGGCTCATCGACACCCCCGGCGTCGGCTCCATCTACCAGCACAACACCGACGTGGCCTACCGCTACCTCCCCCGCTCCGACGCGGCTCTGTTCATGCTATCGGTTGATCAGCCGGTGAGCCAGGCTGAACTGGATTTCCTGAATGACGTCAAGGCTTTCTCCCACCGCATCTTCTTCCTGGAGAACAAGGCTGACTTCGTCGGCGACGCCGACCTGGAGGAGTCCCTCGCCTTCTCGCGCCAGGTGCTGGAGGACTGTATCGGTGGCCGGGTACAGGTCTTCCCCGTATCCGCCCGGCTGGCGCTGGAAGGGAAAACCACCGGATCCGCCGGCCGCCTGAAGCAGAGCCGCCTGCCCGAGTTCGAGGAACAGCTCAACCGTTTCCTCATGGAAGAAAAAGGCGCCGTATTGATACAGTCCGTCGCCGGCTCGCTGCGCCGGCATATCAGCCAGTCGCTTTTCGAGATAAATCTGGAGAAGAAGGCGCTGGCGGCACCGCTGGAGGAACTGGAGGACAAGGTCGGGGTGTTCCAGCGCAAGCAGGAAGAGGTGCTGAGCGAACGGCGCGATTTCGAGGTGCTGTTCGAGGGAGATATCGAGCGCCTGATCAAGGTTGAGCTGGACGAGCGGCTGGGTGAGTTCAAACGCGGTCTGACGGGAGAGCTCGAAGACCGGATAGCCTCCTTCTATGAGCAGAACAGCGATCTTTCCACCAGGAACCTCCACCGGGAGATGGAGCAGTTTATCATCGATGAGATAAGGTCCGCCTATGACGGGTGGTGGAGCCTGGAAGACGCGCTCCTGGCCAAGGCCTTCGAGGATGTCTGCAACCGCTTCATCAACCGCATCAACGAGACCGTGGATAACCTGCTCAGGTTCCACGCCGAACTTTTCGATATCCCCTACGAATCGTTCGACACCGATGAACTGTGGCGCATCCAGCCCGGCTTCTATTACAAATTCCGTGACGATCCCGTGGCCCTGGAGTTGATCGAGAAAACCTTCACCTCTTTCTTGCCCAGGCTGGTCGGCAGAAAGGTGGTGCTGAAGCAGCTCAAAGACTACGCACAGGGAATGATCGATCAGCAGGGTGGACGGCTAAGGCACGATTTCGTCGAACGGTTAAAGAAGAGCGCCGGTGAATTCCGCAACGAGGCACTGGTGCGCATCCAGTCCACCCTTGCGGGCATATCCGGCGCCATCGACAAGGGCATGGAGCGGCAGTTAAAAGGTGGTGAAGCGGCGCGGGAGCGCACCGATGAGTTGGTGATAATCGAAAACAACCTGAGCCAGGTTAACGAAGAAGTCAGAAAGCTGGCCGGGGAGATGGAACCTTGAGACCTGACAGTCTGCGGGAATCATCACGGTATCGACCCCGGCACGAAAGCCCCTGGCACCACCGTAACCTGGACTGGCTTATATCGACGGCCCTGTTCATGCTCACGCTGCTGTCGCGCATCCCCTTCCGCGTTTCATTCCTTTATTCCTGGGATTCGGTCCTGTACACCCGGGCCATCCAGCACTTCGACGTATCGGTACACCAGCCGCAGCCGCCGGGGTACATCTTCTATGTGGGCCTGGTCTGGCTGGCCAACCGGCTCCTGGGAGA
>BDUA01000034.1 GCA_002897715.1 bacterium BMS3Abin01 | reverse complement strand
GAAGCGGCAGATGTCCAAACGCGCCGGCCGCATGGTGACGCTGGCGGAGCTGCTGGACAGCATCGGCGTGGATGCCGCCAGGTTCTTCCTGGTGGACCGCAGCCATGACAGTACCCTGGATCTGGATCTGGAGAAGGCCAAGCTCAAATCGGAGGAGAACCCGGTCTACTATGTCCAGTACGCTCATGCCCGCATCTGCAGTATCATCGGCAAGGCGGACGAGGCGGGACTGGCGGCGGGACCCGCCGGCGCCGGCGTGGAACTGGAGGAACAGGAACGGCAGCTGATCCTGAACCTCCTGGAGTTCCCGGGAACGGTACGCATAGCCGCCCAGACCCGCGGTCCTCATCGTCTTACCGCTTACACCCGTGAGCTGGCGGCTTCTTTTCACGTGTTTTACCACAACTGTCCGGTGATCAGGGCCCCCGACGGTCTGGCTGCTTTCCGCCTGTCGCTTTGCCTGTTGACCAGGAACGTGATCCGTGCCAGCCTGGGGCTCATCGGTGTAAGCTCTCCGGAAAGCATGTAAACGGTGATACCGGAGTCACTGAAGCTGCTCCACTGGAGTATTTACGTGCTCTCCCTGGCCAGCGGCGTCATCATGGCCGGTTTCATGATGATGGTGCCCCTGCTTCCCGGTTACGCGGAACAACTGGGCTTCAATGAGTTCATCATCGGCATGCTGGTGGCGGCTTTCTTTATCGGCAGGGTCATATCCCAGTTCCCCCTGGGAATCCTGTCGGACCATATCGGCCGCAAGAAGGTCATGGTGGGTTCGCTGCTGCTGTTTACCGTTGCCACCGCCGGCTTCGCCCTCACCACCGGCTCCAGCCCGATGATCGCCCTGCGCGTGATGCAGGGGGTTGCTTCGGCGGGCTTCGTGGTCGGCTTCCAGGCTTATGTCAATGACCGCACACCCACGCATCTGCGTGGACTGGCCCACGGCATCAACAGCAGCGCCATCAACGCCGGGGTCATCGTCGGCCCACTGCTGGGCGGCATACTTTCCCAACGGTACGAGATGACCACACCGTTCTGGACCGGAGCGGCGCTGGGCGGCGTCTGCTTCTTCCTCAGCCTGACCATACCGCCGGTGTCGGACCACAAACCTTTCAGTGGCTGGCGCTCCCTGGTGCCGCAGGGAGACAAGATACGCGGTCTCATCTCTTCGGTGCTGAACTTTCCCGCCCTGTCTCTCTCCCTGGTGCATTTTCTCCAGATGATGAGCCTGGCCATCATGCTTACGGCGGCGCCACTGATAACCGCCGAGCTCCTATCATGGAACGCCACCGACATCGCCGTGGCCATGGGCCTCAGCGGCGCCGCCGCCGTGATCACCAGTCCCTTCCTGGGGCGCCTCTCCGACCGCAAGGGGTCGCGGCTGCTGGTCATGGCCGGTGGCCTGTGCTTCATGGCTTTCGAGGCGTTGATGATATTCTTCCATCCCGGCACCGCCCTGACCTACGCCGGGTTCATCATCGGCGGCGCCGGCACACCCGCTTATTTCAACTCGTTCTTCTCGCTTATCGGTGATATGACCCTGCAGGAGGAGCGGGGAGCGGTATCCGGTTTCATCGGTTCCTTTGCCGAATGGGGCAGCATCATCGGCAGCAGCCTGCTGGTGCCGCTGCTCTGGCTCAATTTCAGCCTGGATACTCCCATGGGCGTCAATTTCCTCATCCTGATGGGGACAGCGGGCCTGGCGCTGCTTCTCAACCGGCCGCTGAAACGCTACTTCAGGGAAGATAATCAATAACATGTTTGCTATCGTTTAGACGGACGTGAATATGTCCGGGAACCGAAGGGCACGGCGAAGGAAAGGCAGGAGGAGAAGTTTTGCCGGAACTTCCTGAAGTAGAGACCATCCGCAGACAGCTGGACCCGCTGGTGCGGGACCGCATCATCGGGCGCGTCGAGATCCCCGACCCCACAGTCGCCGCTCCCTGGTCCGCAGCCCGCTTCCGCCGCGCGATCAGCGGCAAACGCATACAGCGCCTGACACGGCGCGGCAAGTATCTCCGTTTCGAGCTGGCTGATGGCGAGACACTGGTGATCCATCTGCGCATGACCGGCCGCCTGACGCACCTGGAACGACGCCCCGGCGGCGACCGGAGGCGCCACCTGCGTCTGCTGCTTCACCTTGACGACGGCACCTTCATCGCCTTCCATGACACACGGCGACTGGGCAAAGCCTTCATCATTCCCGCCGGTGATTCCAGAGCCTATTGGCAAAAGCTCGGTCCTGAGCCACTGGGGCGCTCTTTCACACCGGCCCGACTGGCGAAGATGACCGCCGGACGTGACCGGCAGATCAAGACCTTGCTTATGGACCAGTCTTTCATAGCCGGCATCGGTAACATCTACGCCGACGAAGCCCTGTTCGATGCCGGCATCGACCCGCGCCGGCCCGCGGGCAAGCTTACTCAGCCTGAGATCACGCGGCTGCACTCATCCATCAGGAAGACGCTGAAAAAGGCGATAAGGCTTGAGGGCAGCTCCATCGATTCCTACGTGAACGCCAGGGGGGAGAAAGGCGGCTTCCAGGAGACGTTCCAGGTTCACCGGCGCCAGGGAGAGCCCTGTCCCCGCTGCGGCCATACGATCGAGAAGATCAGGGTCGGGGGCAGAGGTACTTACTTTTGCCCCTACTGCCAGAAACTATGACCGCCGCCGTCCGGGCCTCAGGAGACCATCACTTTAAAGTCGCGGTATACGGCCACCGTGCCGCCGCCAAGAGACTTGGCCAGGTACAGCGCCCGGTCCGCCTTGGCCCGGAGCGAACCCACATCCGTTCCGTGAGTTGGACAGGTGGCAAGCCCGATGGAGGTTGAGGTCATCTCGCGGCCGCCGCTGCTCAGGTTCAACCCGCGGGCACTGTTATTGATGCGGTTCGCCAGCTTCTCCGCCTCATCCATGGAGGTGCTTGGCAGCAGCAGGAAGAACTCATCGCCACCGTAACGTACAGCCACGTCTGTTTCGCGCTTCTGTTGCTTCATGATGGCGGCCAGGTTCCTGATGGCGCGGTCGCCGGCATCATGACCGAAGGTGTCGTTCAGTTCCTTGAGTTCGTCCAGATCCAGCATCATCAGTGAGAAGGGTATGCGGTAACGCTTGTACATCTCCAGGTTCTGGTGCAGCTGCCGGCGGAAATAACGCACATTGTAAAGCCCGGTGAGGGCGTCGGTGTTAGCCATGTATTCCAGCTCACGCGAATTGCTCTCGATGTAGGCTTCCAGCCCCATCTTGAAGAAGCTTAGAAAACCATCATCCAGACGCTGCGATACCGCCAGCACCGGCAGATCCGAACGGCGCAGGTCACGGGCGACCGCTTCCAGTAACATGCGCTTGAGCATGGCGTAATCGTCGATCATCCTGCCGAGGGAGGGCCGCTCCTGTCTCAGGGAAGCCAGGCTGACCGCCACCTCTCTCAGGTTGGCGGCGATCTTCTCGCGGTTGGCGGGATCCTCGATAGCGTCAGCAAGTGACCTGATAAGCCGGGGGAACCCCTCGGACAGCTCACCGGTGGGGAAGTTCCTGAGCGATTCCAGGCCCAACTCGTCGATGACCGCCTTGAGCCACTTGCGCGTGATCTCTTCCTCGCGAGCTTTGAGCGAGCCGCCGGCCTTGGCGGCGATAACCGCCAACCCGTTGCCGGTCACGCCGCCGCGGCGGTCCTTACCGCCCGCTTCGGCCTGTCGGTCCAGATTATTGATCTGCTCGTAGTCCAATCAGCCTCCCGGCAGGCCCCTCGGCCCATAGCCGTCCATGCCCTCAGGTCCTGCGAAAAAGGTTGGCCACACCGTATTCCTTCATGCTGGCCCTGCCGTCACCGGCACCGGGGATGTCGTGTTCCCGGGACAAACCGGTATCCATCCCGGATGAACCCGACCCGCCGGAGAGCACGGGTTCCTGCAGATCGTACCTTTTCATCCCCGCCACCTGACGCCGTAGCGACATGGCTATGTCCAGGACGGCCTCGGCGCTCTGCAGCACCTCCAGACGCGACCTGAGCAGGTTCTGTTCCATGCGGTTGCAATCTATGGAGACCTTCTCCGTTATCTCCATAATGCGCAGAGATACCTCTGCAAGCTTCTCATCGATCGAGTCACCGACATCGACCCTGATTTCTGACGGTACCACGGCCGGCTCCCGCATCACAGCTTCCCCGGATGGCTCGGGAGGACGGTCGGGCTCTGCCGGTCGCCGCTCTCCAGCGCCTGCGTCAGTACGACGCCGGCCTGGCGGCGGTTTCATGTCCGGCTCTGCCTCGGCAGAGGATGGGGGGGCTGTCCGCGCTTTCAGTTCGGCAATCCGGTTTTCCACCAGTTCCTGAATATCCATCGATCTCCTTTTTCTCAACAGTTATCAGCTGTCACAAAGACAGCATGACACAACAGGCATGCCTGATGCCACTGTTTTTTCTTTCTACATTACCGGGAGACTTTCCTGCTATCACCCGGCACGGGAGGCTGTCGCCGGTATGAGAAAAGACGCGGCGGCCAGGATATCCCGGAAGGGGACCGGGGCTGCTTTACGTCAGAGGTGGGTTGCCGTGATTATCAGAAGTATGCCGCTCCAGGGGACATCATCGAACCCGTCATCACTGTTTCCAGCGGGCGATGATAACCTGACGCCGTGTCCGGCTTTACCGTCCACCGCCTCTATCCGGCCGAGTATCGACGATATCGCCCGCATGACAAGTCTTGTCTGGTACTGGGGTGCGTGTTGCCGCTGCCGGCTGCCCATGCCCCGGGCGTTTCCGCCGATGGCGATGGAATCCAGAACGGTGACCTTCACAGTGCTACTGCCTGGAGCGGACTCCGCAACCGCCGGCCCGGAGGGAATAAACCAGACGAGGGCGAGGAATGCCGCTACCGCCACTGTCACCTTTATGCCGTGCCACCAGTATTGCTTGCGCCTGCTCATCTCAACCCGTCCAATGAGCAAACCTCATCGCCGTGCCTGGCACCCGGGTGGGGGCATATATAAAGCTCATTCACCCGGCATGTCCAAGCAAATGAGCTGTCGTGTAACACGTCAACGCTGCCAGTGGCAGCTTTCTGCTTCGGCGGCCGGGCTGTCTTCCCCGGGGGAAGACCCCTAGCTTTGCGCCCCCACCTCGCGATGGGTTTGCCTTTATCGTTCCTAATCTATTAATCGGCTCACAGGGTCGCCGGCATTAGCCGGCACCAGCGCTCGATGCTCCGGATTATCAATAACAGGGTTGTCGTTTTTAGTACCGTTCCCATGCGGGTACTACACAGTTATAATGTTTTAATCGGAGACTGAGAGAAACAGAAATATGAATCGGGTTACACCGATACCACAACAAAGCATGAACGGTGCGTCTACTCGGCGGCGGTCGATTATGGCCATCTCGTTGGTAGTCGCCGTGTTCGCCCTGGTGGGCATCCTTTCAGCCAGCGCCATATTCCCCCCCGCGGTCAAGATAAATCCGGAGACGGATAGCCGGGAGGTCCCCGTGGATACCCTGCTGAAGATATCCACCAGCCGCTTCCGCGGCAGCATCAACAGCGTGGAGGTCAAAGAGACGCTGCTGGACCCCATGGGGACGCCGGTCTCGGAAGAGATTATCAGCGGCCACCTGGAGGGCGGCATTTTCGTACCGGACAGCGGGCCGCTGCTCAAGCCGGACGCCCGCTATGAGGTCACGGTCACCGCCGACCTGAGACAGCTTTCCCTCACCGGTTTTGATACCGAACAGGTCAGCGAGAAGGTTACCTTCCATACGGTGGTTACACCGGCGCCCCTGGTATCCGGGTCTGCGCAGGTGGTGGAGATCGGATCACCCATAGTGGTGGAGTTCAATACGCCCATCGAGAAGTTCGACTATACCCTGGCGCCGGAGGTCCCTTCCACGGCGACCATCGACGCGGATAACCGCACGCGGGTGCTCATCTCCTTCGAGGGTTACCAGCAGGGGCAGTCCTACACCCTGACCGTCACGGCCGCCACCGCCGAAAACGGCGCCGGGATCAAACAGCCCTATTCCCAGGCCATAGTAACCACCGACCCGCTTAAAGTCATATTCGTACCCGGTGACGGCGAGTCGGCGGTAAGCACCAGCGCCCGGCCGACTCTGACCTTTACCGAGGATATCCGTAATCCGGATATCGCCGATTCGCTGCTGGCCATTGTACCGGCGACGCTGGGTTCATGGGAATGGATCTCCAGCGACACTCTGGAGTTCAGGCCACTGGATGACTGGACGGAAGGAGCCCAGGTCACCATAAGCCTCAAGGGCGGCACCGAGGCCCTCAGGGGTGCGAGCGGCAGCTATCTGCGTGAAGACGTACAGAGCACCTTCACCGTCAAGCCGTCCAAGTTCATCGATGTGAACCTGTCGGCGCAAACGGTGACCCTCTATGAACATAACCAGCAGGTCAGGACCATGATATGTTCAAGCGGTTCCAAAGCGACCCCCAGCCTGACGGGAACCTACGCGGTATACGCCAAAGCGGAGAAGCTGGACATGGAGGGGGAAGACTACAGCGCTCCCGATGTACCCTGGGTGCTGATGTTCAACGGCGACTACACCATCCACGGCAACTACTGGGCTACGACCTTCGGTGTACCCAGCAGCCACGGATGCGTCGGCCTGCCAGTGACGGATGCCGAATTCCTGTACAACTGGGCCCCGATAGGGACCATAGTGTCAATCCATTATTAGGTGCGTACCGGACCGGCGAACCTTACTCCCGTTCGGGAGCCTAGATATCCAGTTCCTTGATCAGGGCGGTTTTGGGCATGGCCCCGACTATCTGCTTGGACACCGAACCCGATTCAAACTTGAGGATGGTGGGGATACTCATGATGCCGTACTTGGTGGCAGTCTCCTTGTTGTCGTCAACATTGAGCTTGGCAACCTTTACCTTGCCGACATACTCGCTGGCTATCTCCTCGACGATGGGGCCCACCATTCGGCAGGGGCCACACCAAGCCGCCCAGAAATCTACAATGACCGGGATGTCCGACTTCAGTACCTCATCCTGGAAGCTGGCGTCGCTGACCTCGATAATATCTTTACCTGACAAAATATTCTCCTTTCTGGAATCAATTGAAGAGTAACTTCAGCTCCGGCTGGCTCAGGATTGCCTGAGTTCGATGGCTTTCCCGGGGCAGGCATCTACGCAATCTCCACAACCCTGACACAGATCGCTCAAAACCATGGCCGTCTCACCCGGGTCAAGTTGCACAATCGCCTTGGTGGGGCATACCTTCCGTGCATGGCATTTCTCATGCCCTGCACATTTTTCCACATTGACACGCGCAAGCTGCATTTAAGCACATTTCCGTTTATTCGTACAGCCAAACTGGCCGCGTGATCAGGCTCAGCCGAAGCCGCCGGCAGCAGGGGGGGCGCAACCACCGCTGCCGCCGCCTGTGGAGCAGCTGCCGAAGAAACTGGTGAACTTCTGGGAGATCTTGTGGCTGCCGCACTCAGGGCAGATCTTGTCATCCTCCGACAGGAACCCGGATACATATTTCTCAAACTGATGTTCACATTCGTCACACTTGAGATCATAAATAGCCATCTGTTGTTTTCACCTCCGCGAAGACCCGGCGACTCGGCCGGGCCGATTAAACTGACTGTGTTTATGATGCCGTCCCGGGGAAAAGGATTCAATTTTCTCTCCACAATGATAAAGTTCCCGGAAGGATGAATCCTTTAACCTGGGCAATAGTCTAACAAATGGGAAAAACAGTTCCTACCGATAACCAGTTGGTCGAGCGCATCAACGCCGGAGAGACCGGATTGCTCGAGGAACTGATATCAAGATATGAGGACCGGGTTTATAATCTTGCCTACCGCATGGTGGGAAGCCGTGAGGACGCCGAGGATGTTCTCCAGGATACATTCATCAACGTCATCCGCGCTCTCGACCGTTTCCAGGGAAGATCCAGTTTTTCGACCTGGCTGTACCGGGTAGCGGCCAATACCGCACTTACCCGGTTGAGGAAACAGGGCAGGAAGGTGAAGAGCGAGGATGAGTTCCTTGATAATGTGTACGCTGTCCAGCAGGCCGCCCGATCCGGCGAGAGGCTCTCCGACTGGTCGAACAGCCCGGTCAGGGAACTGCTTAACGATGAAGCGATGCAGACCATGAACCAGGCGATAGAAGAGATGCCCGAGATCTACCGGGCGGTATTCGTCCTTAGAGATATAGAGGAGCTGTCCACCGCGGAGGTGGCGGATGTCCTGGGTCTGTCCGTGGCGGCTGTCAAATCGCGTTTGCACCGGGCCCGTGTGTACCTGCGCAACGAACTCTCCGGATACTTCAGCGAGGAGGGGGTGGGGCAGTGAACTGCCGGGAGATCTTCGAAGCCCTGTCGGAGTTCATCGACGAGGACCTGTCAGACAGCACCTGCAGCGAGATCCAGGTACATCTGGACCATTGCCGCAACTGCCGCATCGTGGTGAACACACTGCGCAAGACCGTCACCCTCTATCATTCCCTGCCCCCGAAACAGATGCCGGGCGAGGTGCGCACCAGGCTGCACCGCGTCATCAACATCGAGAGCTCTCGCGACCAGAAAGGCGGCGGCTGACCCCCCGGTCAGGCCTTCTCCCATTTTTGCAGATAGGCCACCTGGCTCAGGGTGCTGCCGTCCTCGATCTCCCTCCTGATACGGTTCTCCCGTTCCAGCACGTCCATGGCGCGATTGGCCACCTCGGCGGCCCGGCCTCCGGGGATGACCACTACGCCGTCGTCATCACCCACTATCCAGTCACCGGGATGGATCCTTACCCGGGAGATGGTGACCGGCACGCCTGTCTCGCCGAACCCCTTGGGTTCACCCGCTGTCGGCGTCACCTTTCCCGCGAACACCGGGAATCGCATGTCCCGTATATCAGACACGTCTCTGACGGCTCCATGCACCACCACCCCCGCCAGTCCCCTCTTTTGAGAGCTGTGGGTCGCCAGCTCACCCCATACCGCCGGCGCGACGCCGCCGGCGTCTATGACCACCACGTCACCCTCGCCGGCCTGGTCGATAGCCTCCACCGGCTTGGCCCAGTCCCCCGGACAGGTGCGCACGGTCACGGCCGGCCCTGCCATCCTCAGGCCGGGGAAAACCGGCGTGACGCCGGAAATGTCACCGCTGCGGTGCATGGCATCGGAAATATTGGCGGTTGAGACCATCTCCAGGACGGACCGGACATCCGCGCCGGTAGCCCTTTTATAAAGCCTGGTGCTGATGCCGGTTCCGGTATCCATCGCCTGTCTTATCCGGCGCGCCGCCGCTTCGGCGTCGGCCGCCTTGATGATGGCGCCGCCGACGATAATGATATCCGCCCCGGCATTTACGGCGTCAGCGGCGGTCTCCGAGTTGATGCCCCCGGCAACAGCCACCGGTACCTCCACCGCCGCCCTTACCAGTTCCAGGGTCTCCAGGGGGGCTTTACCCTGCATCTGCTGGTCGACAGCCGTATGGATACCTATGTAGTCCGCTCCCATCGCCTCCACCTGCCGCGCCCTTTCCACCGGGTCCCGCACTTCGATCATGTCCACCACCACCTTCAGGCCATAGTTTCCCGCCACCTCGATACATTCGCTGATGGTAGCGTCGGAGGCGGCCCCCAGGACTCCGGCTATCCCGGCCCCGGCTTTGGCGGCGGATTCCATCTCGAAACGCCCGGCGTCCATGGTCTTCAGGTCGGCGACGATGATCCTGTGGGGCCAGCGCTGTTTCATCCGGCGCACCGAATCCAGCCCCTCGCTCTTTATCAGAGGCGTACCCGCCTCGATCCAGTCCACGCCGCCCCTGATGGCCTCTTCGGCCACCGCCAGGGCGCGGGGAAGGTCCAGAAAGTCCAGGGCTATCTGCAGAATGGCGGGCAAGATCTCTCCCGGGCGGGCGCTCAGGCGCCGACCGCCTGTATGACCACCCGGCGGGAGCGGCTGCGGTTGTCAAAGTTCACTAGCACCACCTGCTGCCAAACACCCAGAAGGGGCTCACCACCGGCAAAGGGAACGGACAGGGACGGCCCCAGCAGCCCCGCCCGCACATGACCGTGGCCGTTGCCGTCGGACAGGTTGATGTTGTGCTGGTAGTGCATGTCTCGGGGCGCTATCCTCTCAACAGCCGCCTGAAAATCGGCGATGACCCCCGGCTCGTACTCCAGACAGGTGACGGCGCCGGTGGCCCCGGGCACGAAGACGGTGGCGATACCGTCTTTCAGGCCCGAATCCTTGATGGCGGCGGCGAACTCAGCCGTAATATCGCGGATATCCAGCTCCTGTTCCATGGCGAATTCCAGCTGGCTGCTGTATATGGAAGCCGGTGCTGTCTCCTGTTCCTTACTCATCGACGAGCACCTGCTCCGCGGACGCCCCGGGTGCGGAGCTGTCCGGCGGTATATGTGCGGCTCTGCGGTTGCGGCTGTCCACCTTGACTACATGCGGCTGGAAGCCCGCAAGCTCCGCCGGCGAGTAAGCGCCGAAAGAGAGGATAATCACCAGATCACCTACATCCACTTTCCGGGCGGCGGCGCCGTTGATGCAGACCTCACCTTCGTCTCCGGGAATGGCGTAAGTGACCAGACGGGCGCCGTTGGTGATGTCGAATACATGTACCTGCTCATATTGTTGGATATCCGCCGCCTTAAGCAGGCTGGAATCCACGGTGATGCTGCCCTGGTAGTCGATACTGGCGGCCGTCACCGTAGCCCGGTGGATCTTGCTCTTCATCATGGTGCGTCTCATCCTACCGCCGTCCCTCCATAAATATGTTGTCTGTCAGCCGCGCCCTTCCCACGCGGGCCGCCACTACGGCCAGCGACCGCTTCCCCAGTTCTGCCAGCGGCTGCATGGTCTCCGGGTCGACGATCCGGGCGTATTCCAGCTCCACCGCCGGCTGCTCACCGATGTCCTGCTCCATCGACTCCAGCAGGACGGAAACGCTGCTCTCTCCGGCCAGCGCCGCCCGGCGGGCCCGGGTGAGAGCCCGGTAAAGCACGGTCGCCTGCCGCCGTTGATCCGTAGAGAGGTAACTGTTGCGGGAGCTCATGGCCAGCCCGTCCGGCTCGCGCACGGTGGGCATGACCCTGATGCGGGTATGGTAGTCCAGGTCTTCCGCCATGGCCCTGACCACCGCCGCCTGCTGCGCGTCCTTCTGCCCGAAATAAGCCGCATCGGGCCTGATGATGTTGAACAGCTTGGCGACCACGGTGACCACGCCACGGAAATGCCCGGGGCGGGAGCGGCCACAGAGTCCTGTCGCCGCCCGGCCCGGCTCCACCATGGTTCCCTGACCGCCGCCGTACATCGCGTCTGCAGACGGAGCGAATACCAGGTCCATGCCTTCAGCGGCTGCCAGCTCCAGGTCCCGCTCCATATCACGCGGATAGGAAACCAGATCTTCACCATCGACGAACTGGGCGGGATTGACGAAGATGCTCACAGCCGTGTAGCCGCATTCTTCGCGGGCGGCGCGCATCAGGCTCAGATGACCTTCATGGAAGAACCCCATGGTAGGTACCAGCCCGATGGTGGCGCCGGCAGCCCTGGCCATCTCCGCCTGTCGGCGCGCGTCATTGATATGGCAGGCTACCACCAGGCTTTGACTGCGGATGTTATCAGCTTGAACAGACAGAACCCCTACCTCCGTTCCAGTTCCCCGGGGGATACCAGACTTCGGCGCCGGTGGCCGGAAATAGACCATTGCCTCCCGGCTGCTTCCATATATACTGGGAATTATGAGGATAACAGCGGCGGCGGCGTCTTGCAAAGCTCTTTTGCTTAATTTAGAGTTTTCCTGAGGAGGAACCAGCACATGCCTATCTACGAATTTACATGCAAATCATGCGGAAAGCGTTTCGAAGAGTTGATCCGCTCCAGTGACAGCGACGGCATCGCCTGCTGTCACTGTGATTCCCATGACGTGGAGAGGATTATCTCCAGCTTCTCTTTCAAATCCGACTCCGGTAACACCCCTGCCAGCGCCGGCGCCTCCAGCTGCGGTTCCTGCTCCAAATCCTCCTGTTCATCCTGTGGTTGAGGTGGGGGACAGCCAGACATCGCTGGAAGAGTTGCGTGCCGAGGTGGAGCAGTGCCGGCGATGTGCCCTTTCCCGGGACCGTACCAATATAGTATTCGGCTCGGGCAGCGCCGACGCACTCATCATGTTCGTCGGCGAAGCTCCCGGCTATCACGAGGACCAGCAAGGACAACCTTTTGTGGGACAGGCGGGGAAGCTGCTGGAAAAACTGCTGGGGCGCATCGGTCTTACCCGTGACGACGTCTACATCGCCAACGTCCTCAAATGCCGCCCCCCGGGAAACCGCGACCCTTTACTGGAGGAGATCGATGAATGCCGCGTCTACCTGGAGCGGCAGGTCGCTATCATCGAACCCCTGGTCATATGCACCCTGGGCAATTTTTCCACCAAGCTTCTCAGCGGCAGGCCCGACGGCATCACCCGGGTCCATGGGACACCACAGCCCCTGCCCGGCTCCGGCGGCCGCATCAGCCTTTTCCCCGTACTCCACCCGGCCGCCGCCCTGTATACCGCCGCCAACCTGAAGATCCTGGAAGAGGACTTCGATCATCTGCCACAGCTTCTGGACGGAAAGGCCGTGGAACCCCTGCCAGGCGCCGCCGTGGACCAGCCACAGCAGCAGCCTGCCCCGGAGACTCCATCCGAGCCGGAACAACTCGACCTGTTCTAGCGACCGTGCAAACCATCTCCCGCTCCGAAGAACAGACCGCCGCCATCGCCGCCAGGCTGGCCCGCCGGCTGACACCGGGCCATATCGTCTTTCTCTCCGGCCAGCTGGGCGCCGGCAAGACTTTTTTCATCCGTGCCGCGGCCCGGGAGCTGGGGGTAAGCGAGCCCGTTACCAGCCCCAGCTTCACTCTGGCGCAAAGCTATAAGGGGGAGGTCACCGTGCACCACCTGGACCTGTACCGGCTGTCCGCTTACAGCGGCGATGAAGACGCGGACCTGGAGCCTTATTTCGAGCCCGGGGCCATAACCTTTGTGGAATGGCCGGAGCCGCTGGCGGACTCATTCAGCCCCGACGTCGAGGTCCATATGGGGCATGTCTCACGCATCAGCCGCTCCATCAGCATCACCGGCGGCGTCGATCTGAAAACCGTCTTCGAGGAACCCGTTGCCGACACTGGCCATTGACACTGCCACGGAAACCCTGAGCGTCGCCCTGGGGGAGGGTAACCGTATCCTGGCTGATGCCGGCATGAAGGCCGGCAGGGCGCACCTGGAACTGCTGCTGCCCGAGATCGAACGCCTGCTGGGCCGTTGCTCCCTCCGGATCAAGGATGTGGACCGTATCATCGTCGGCACCGGCCCGGGCACCTTCAGCGGACTTAGGGTAGGAATCTCCACCGGCCGGGCCCTGGCCCAGGCGCTGGTCAGCCCCATATCCG
>BDUA01000033.1 GCA_002897715.1 bacterium BMS3Abin01 | reverse complement strand
CCCTTGCCCTCCCCCGTCACTTCCCCTCCCATCCCCCGCCAATCCCGTTTCATCCCGCGCTCATTTCCTTGCCATCCCTCGCCAAACCCTTGTCATCCCGAGCTAATTTCCTTGTCATCCCTCGCCAAACCCTTGTCATCCCGAGCGCAGCGAGGGATCTGCTTTTCCGGTCCACTATTGTCCCCCGCCCCGGGCCTCCAGGATCCGCTCCGCCAGCAGCAGATCCACCGGGGTAGTCAGCTTGATATTCTCGCGGCTTCCTTCGACCATCCTTATCCTCCCCCCTGCTTTTTCCACCAGGCCGGCGTCATCGGTAGCGGCAGCCAGCACCTCCGGCCCCTGTCCGTATGCCTCCTCCAGGACAGTCCGCCGGAATATCTGCGGCGTCTGGACCGACCACAGGCGGCTCCGCTCCGGAGTTCTGACCACGGCGCCGGCGGCGTCAACCTCCTTGATGGTGTCCGTCACCGGCAGGCCGAAGACCACGCCATCCACTCCCTCGCCGGTCAACAGTTCAAGGGCCTCCGCCAGCAGCCGCGCCGGGAACAGCGGCCGGGCGCCGTCGTGGACCAGGACGGTGTCGGTATCGGCGCCCACCGCCCCCAGGGCGTTGCGCACCGTCTCCGCCCGGTTGACGCCGCCGCCGACCAGACTCACCGCCTTGCTGAAGCCGTAGGCGCCTATTACCTCATCGCGGCAGCGCTGCCGGTGCGACGGCTCGATGGCCACCACTATCCCGGTCACCATCTCCAGCGGCTGGAAGACGCCGATGGTTCGGGCCAGTACCGGCATTCCCGCCAGCATCATCAACTGCTTGGACGAGCCCCTGCCCATCCGCTCGCCCACTCCCCCGGCGGCGATTATCACGCTCAGCTTCATGGATACCAGTGCCTTGCCGTTTCCCTCCGGGCTCCAACAACGCCGCCGGCTGTAAGCCGGCGGCGTGATTCACATGGATTGGCGGAAGTCACAACCATCCCGTCAGGAGTCGTCCATCTTCCGGCCCGGGGCCGTCGGCAGAGCCTCCCTGAGTGCGTCGTCGAGAAAACGGTCGGCTTCGCTCTCATCAAGACCCTGGGCATACATCAATTCACTGGAGAGGATCTTCTTTGCCCGGTTGAACATCTGCTTCTCGCCGGTAGAAAGACCCTTGGCGGAATCCCGGAGGGACAGGTTCCTCACTACCTCGGCCAGTTCGAAGATATCACCGGTCTTAATCTTTTCCCGGTTATGCTTGAAGCGCCGGTTCCAGTTCTTCGGCATGATGGTCTCATCCTGGGACAGAACCGTCAGCACCTGGCCCACATCGTTCGGCGTGATGACCCTCCTCAGTCCGGCCTGGTCCGCGCTGTCTACGGGAACCATCACGGTCATGTCGTTATGTAAAATGCGGATCGTCAGGTACTCACGCTTCTGGCCGAGAACGTTACGCTTTTCCTTTTTTGTGACCGTGCCTGCCCCGTGATGCGGATAAACAACCTTGTCGCCTACTTTGTACTCCAATGGTTCAGCCTCCTTCCATGTTGAAAAAATGATATTAAATAAACCGTCAGCGGATACTGTACTTCTCCGCCAGGGTCAGCTCGCGAAGCTGCACCAGCCCCTCACCTATCTCGCGTGCCCTCACCCTGCCGACCCCTTCCACTTCCACCAGTTCATCCTCGTTGACGATAATCACCGACTGCAACCGGCCGTACCGCTTCACCAGGTTGTCTATCACCGAAGGCGGCAGCTTCGGCAGCTTGGCCAGGATGCGGTAACCCCGCGGGGATACCCGGAAGTCGGCCGAATGGACCTTCCTCCGGTAACCCAGTATCCTGGCGACGATATTCGGTTCGAACAGCTCGTCCGCCGTCAGCGCGCCTATCTTTTCGATCACATCCTTGACGCTCGGGCGCTTCCCGGGCAGATAGTCCCGTATCAGCGCCACCCGGTCCCGCTCCACGCCGGTCACCAGCTCCTCCAGCTGCATGGCGATCAGCCGCCCTTCCGAGCCCAACTCCACCAGATAGCGCTCTATCTCGCTGACCACCCTGACCACCATCTCCACCCGCTGCATCAATCCCACCACATCGTGGAGGGTCACCGCGTCCTCGAACTCCAGCGCCGTCAGGTTGTCGGCCACCTGGTCCATGCGGGCGCGATACTTCTCCAGGGTCTGCAGCGCCTGGTCCGCTTTGGCCAGCAGCACCCTGATCTCCGTCAGGCTGTACTTGAGTTCACCCACGTACAGGCTCACTACGTCACGGTCCTGGGATATGGAGATCACCAGCTCCCCCGTCTGCCGGGCGACCCTCTCCGCCGTCCGGTGCCTGGTGCCGGTCTCCCGGGACTCGATGTTGGGGTCCGGCATCAGCTGTACGTTGGCGCGATGGATGCGCGTTATATTGCGGTTGATAATGATGGCGCCGTCCATCTTGGCCAGCTCGTACACCATATTGGGTTTGAACTCACATTCCAGCCGCAGCCCTCCCGAAAACAGGAAAGACAGCTTCCTTACGTCACCAATTACGATGAGCGCCCCCGACTTTCCCCGGATGATATTCTCAATGCTCTCCCTTAGAGGCACCCCCGGGGCTACCAACTGCAGGGCGCTTTTCAACCTGGGGTCAAGCCTCGTATCGCCTCTGGTGTCCGACATCGAACTCCTCATTCGAAGATTTTCGCCATCGCCATGGAGATATTGCCCACCGGCAGTATCTCCAGGCCGCCACCCCTGTCAGCCAGGGTCCGGGCGTTCTTCTCGGGGACCACCATGGTCTCGATCCCCATCTTCACCGCTTCGTCGGCCCGCCGCTCGGCGCCGACACAGTACCTCAGGTCGCCGGTCAGGCTCACCTCGCCGAAACAGGCGGTCTTGCCCGTAAGCGGCGTATCCACATGAGCCGAAGCGATGGCCAGCGCCACCGCCAGGTCCGCCGCCGGCTCCTCCACCCGCATGCCGCCGGCGATATTGACGAATACGTCGCAGGCCCCCAGCGCCAGTCCCGCCCGTCGGCTCAGCACCGCCACTATCATCGACAGGCGGCTGCGGTCGATACCGTTGCCCACCAGCCGCGGATAGGCCGAACCGGTGCCCGCCACCAGCGCCTGTACCTCCACCAGCAGCGACCGGCTGCCTTCCATTGTCGCCAGGATGGCCGAGCCACAGCTGCGGTCGCCCTCTTCCAGAAACAGGGCTGAGGGGTCATCCACCGCTTCCAGACCCGACTCCTGCATCTCGAAAATACCTATCTCGTTGGTCGAACCGAACCGGTTCTTCACTGATCGCAACACCCGGTACGTCAGGTTGCGGTCTCCCTCGAACTGAAGCACCGTATCAACCATGTGCTCCAGCACCCGCGGCCCGGCCAGGATACCTTCCTTGGTCACGTGTCCCACCAGGAAAACGGAGATGTCCTCCTCCTTGGCCAGCCGCATGAACCGCCCGGCGACCTCACGCACCTGGCTCACCGAACCGGGCACCGATCCGACCTCGCTGCTGTACAGCGTCTGCACCGAATCGACCACCACCAGCTCCGGAGCGGACTTCCTGATGGCCGCTACCACCGCGTCCAGGTCGGTCTCCGCCAGTATCTCCACCGCTCCCACGTCCTGGAGCATGCGGTCCGCCCTCAACTTCACCTGGGCGGCTGATTCCTCACCCGACACCAGTAAAACCCGGTGTTCGCTGCAGAGGTTTCCCAGAACCTGGAGCAGCAGGGTGCTCTTGCCGATGCCCGGCTCGCCGCCCACCAGCACCAGTGACCCCGCTACCATGCCTCCGCCCAGAACCCGGTCCAGCTCCGAGATCCGCGTCGACATCCGCGTCGCCGATTGCGTCTCGATATCACCGAGCCGCCGCGGCACCACGTCCTTTACCCGGGACGGAGCCGCGGCGCGACCTTCGAATCTCTCCTCCATAAAACTGTTCCAGGCGCCACAGCCCGGACATCTACCCAGCCACTTGTGGGCCTCGTGGCCACACTGTCCGCAAGTGAAGAGGCTATGAACCTTTGCCATCGGTGCCGGATGGTTTAACGCCCTCGGACCGTTCGCTGTTGGCAGCTCCCACCAGGTCCTTCTTCGGCTTGGGTTTGCCCGCCAGTAGCTTGATGAGTGTCTCGTCACCCTTGCGGTCCACCAGGATGGTGGAACCACCGGGGATGGCTCCCGCCAGCACCTCGTCCGCCAGCGGGTCCTCCACGTACTGCTGGATAGCCCGCCTGAGCGGCCTGGCGCCCAGGGAAGGATCGTAACCTTTCTCCGTAAGCAGCTCCTTGGCGGAGTCGCTCAGCTTGATCTCCAGATCCTTCTCCCGCAGCTGCTCGCCGATGCGCTCGATCATCAGGTCCACGATATTCTTGATGTTCTCCCGGTCCAGCTTGTGGAAGACGATGACCTCGTCCACCCGGTTGAGGAACTCGGGGCGGAACACCTTCTTCAGTTCACCGGTGATACTGGCTTTCATGTCGTCATAGGTGATGCCCGCCTCCTCCACCTGGCCGAAGCCCAGGGGGGCCTCGCGGGAGATGGTGGTGGCGCCGATGTTCGATGTCATGATGATTATGGTGTTACGGAAGTCCACCGTGCGGCCCTGGGCATCGGTCAGGTGACCGTCCTCCAGGATCTGCAGCAGGATGTTGAACACATCCGGGTGAGCCTTCTCGATCTCGTCCAGCAAGATCACCGAGTAGGGCTTGCGCCGCACCGATTCCGACAGCTGGCCGCCCTCCTCGTACCCCACGTAGCCGGGGGGCGAACCGATGAGCCGTGATACGGAGTGCTTCTCCATGTATTCGGACATATCCACCTGCAGCAGCACATCCTCGTCACCGAACAGGAACTCTGCCAGACTGCGGGCCAGCTCTGTCTTGCCCACCCCGGAGGGTCCGAGGAAGATGAAGGAGCCCGTAGGCCGCTTGGGGTCCTTGATGCCCGCCCGCGAACGGCGTATCGCCCGCGACACCGCCGTGATCGCCTGATCCTGCCCGACGATGCGATGGTGCAACGCCTCTTCCATCCGTAAAAGTTTCTGGGTCTCGCCCTCGGTGAGCTTGAACACGGGGATGCCGGTCCACATGGAGACGATATCGGCTATCTCCTCCTCGCCGATGGATACCACTTCGCGGCCTTCATCCTTCTTCCACTGTTCCGCCAGCTCGTGTTTCTTGTTGGCCAGCTTGCGCTCGCTGTCGCGCAGGTTGGCCGCCTTCTCGAATTCCTGGGCTTCGATGGCGGCTTCCTTCTCCTTGCGTACCTTCTCGATCTTAACCTCCAGTTCGCGATACTGGGGTGGCGCCGTCATGGTCTTGATGCGCATGCGGGACGAGGCTTCATCGATGACGTCAATAGCCTTGTCCGGCAGGAACCGGTCGGAAATGTACTGGTCGGAGAGCCGCGCCGCCGCCCACAGGGCTTCGTCGGTTATCTTGATGCGGTGATGGGCTTCGTAGCGCTCCCTCAGCCCCCGGAGTATCTGTTCCGTCTCCTCCCTGGAAGGCTCCTCCACCTGTATCTGCTGGAAGCGCCGCTCCAGCGCCGCGTCCTTCTCCACATATTTACGGTATTCATCGATGGTGGTGGCGCCGATGGTCTGCAGCTCGCCACGCGCCAGCGCCGGCTTAAGGATGCTGGCGGCGTCTATGGCGCCTTCGGCGGCGCCCGCCCCTACCAGGTTGTGCAACTCATCGATGAACAGGATTATCTCGCCGTGCTCGTGAATCTCCTTCATTACCTTCTTCAGCCGCTCCTCGAACTCGCCGCGATACTTGGAGCCGGCTACCAGGGCCGCCAGGTCCAGGGTGTAGATCTGTTTCCCCTTGAGCAGCTCAGGGACATCATTCTCGGAGATGGACTGGGCCAGCCCCTCGACCACGGCGGTCTTGCCTACGCCCGGCTCGCCGATGAGCACCGGATTGTTCTTGGTGCGGCGGGACAGTATCTGCATCACCCGCTCGATCTCTTTCTCGCGGCCGACCACCGGGTCCAGCTTGCCCTCCGCCGCCAGGTCGGTAAGGTTGCGGCCGAACTGGTCCAGCAGCTTGACCTTCTTCTTGGCCTCGCCCTGGGGCACAGGCGTGCGACGGGCGGAGCCGGTGAGCTTGCGCATGATTTCGTTGCGTATCTTGTCCGAGTCGGCGTCGAACTCCAGCAGGATGCGGGCGGCCACGCCTTCGTTCTCCTTGATCAGGCCCAGCAGTATATGCTCGGTGCCGATGTAGTTATGACCCAGGGAGAGGGCTTCGCGCAGGGCCAGCTCCAGGACCTTCTTGGCCCTGGGAGTGAAGGGTATCTGGCCCGACTCCTGCTCCTCGCCCAGCCCGACGATCTGCGCCACCTGCATGCGTACTTCATCCAGGGAGACATCGAGTGTGGTGAGAACCTGGGCCGCTATCCCTTCCTCCTCGCGAAGCAGACCCAGCAGCAGATGTTCAGTGCCGATATAGTTGTGCTTGAGGTATCTGGCCTCTTCCTGCGCCAGAACGACCACCTGGCGAGCCCGTTCGGTGAAACGTTCAAACATGTGTGATCACCTTTTCCTGATGGACCGAGACTGCCCTAAAACTTTGCGGTAACCCTAACGTTCCCGGGGAGCCTCCGCCCGAAACTACCGGATTGTATAGCGCTGCCCCTCGGGGCAGATCGCCTGCCGCAGACGGGTTTGGGCTATTTCGCCGTTAAGCCCGCGCTTTCCTTTGCCCTCGCAATCGGCCAAGCATCGTTCAAGCTTGAGTGAAAAACCCGGATCTGCGTGTGGCCGTTCTTTAATAAATGCCCGCGGTAGATGTCCATCCCCATCGGCTGGCGTCTGTCGAGGAGGCCCTTTAATGACATCGCCGGCAAGGTGCGCCGGCTTCTTTTTCCCGTACTTTCCATAGGTCCCGGGGTTTATGGTCGGCTGCCGAGATATACCTTTTGCCAGCCTGCTTGTGATTCAACCTCCCCTCATCAACTACCACATTATAACACAGGCCAAGGGTTGCTTAAACCGGGCTGGTTGCGACGTTTTGGCGGTTTGTCGACGTTACCGGGCCCGGTATTCCAATCGACCGCCCGCCGGGAGAAGGCGGCGCCTAGCGTGACTCCGGCCTCAGCAGCGGGAACAGGATGACGTCCCTGATGGAAGGGTTGTCGGTGAGTATCATGGTCAGGCGGTCCATACCGATGCCGGCGCCACCGCTGGGCGGCATGCCGTATTCCAGCGCCCGCAGGAAATCCTCGTCGATGAAGCCGGCCTCCTCGTCACCGGCATCGCGCTGGGCCGCCTGTTCCTGGAAACGGCGGCGCTGGTCCAGCGGGTCGTTCAGCTCGCTGAAACAGTTGGCGATCTCCATGCCACCGATGAATCCCTCGAAGCGCTCCACCAGGGAGGCGTCGTCGTCGCAGGTGCGCGCCAGCGGCGACAGCTCCACCGGGAAATCCAGCACGAAGGTGGGCTGGATCAACTGGGGCTCCACGAAGGTCGACATCAGTTCATCGATCAGCTTTCCCCGTCCGGCGGTGGGGTCGAACTCCATATCCATCTCCTCCATCTTCGCCCGGAGGGAAGAGCGGTCCGGGTAAGCGTCGATATCCACGCCGCTGTGCTCCCGCACCAGCTCCTTGAGCGTGACCCGGCGCCAGGGCGGCGTCAGGTCTATCTCGTCACCCTTGAAGGTGACCCTGGACGTGCCCAGTACCTCGCCGGCGACGTGGGCCACCAACTGCTCCACCATCTCCATGACATCGTTGTAATCGGCATAGGCCTGTTGCGACTCCATCATGGTGAACTCGGGGTTGTGCCGCGTGGATATGCCCTCGTTGCGAAAGATCCTCCCCAGCTCGAAGACCTTCTCGAAACCGCCCACCAGCAACTGCTTGAGATGAAGCTCCAGGGCGATACGCAGATACAGGTCCAGCTCCAGGGCGTTATGGTGGGTTTCGAAGGAGCGGGCCGTGGCCCCTCCGGGGGTCGCCTGTAATATGGGTGTCTCCACTTCCAGAAAGCCCTGCTCCTCCATGAAGCGGCGCAGGCTGGCGATGATGCGGCCGCGCAGGAGAAAGGTTCGCCTTGCCTCCTGGTTGGCGATGAGGTCCAGGTAACGCTGCCGGTAGCGGATCTCCACATCGGTGAGACCATGCCACTTTTCGGGAAGGGGATGCAGCGCCTTGGCCAGCAGTACCGCCGTGCCTACCTTGATGGAGAGCTCGCCGCGCCGCGTGCGGAAGACCGGTCCGGTCACGCCGACGATATCGCCGATATCCAGCGCCTTGAAGGCGGCGAACCCCTCCTCGCCCAGGTTGTCCAGGTTGCCGTACAGCTGGATCCTGGCGCTGGCGTCCTGTATTACCAGGAATACGGCCTTGCCGTGCCCCCTCTTGATGACGATCCTGCCCGCCACCCGGAAACTGTCATCACTCTCATCGCCGGATTCCATGCCGGCGAAACGCTCCAGCAGGGGAGCGACGGGGTCGGGGTCGGGGAAGCGGTTACGGTAGGGGGAAGCGCCCGCTGCCAGCAGTTCGTCCAGCTTGCGTCGGCGCTCCTCGGCCTCGGAGGCAGGCCTGCCGGTCACAACCTAACCTTTCCTGATGGAGACTATCTTGTACTTTACGTTGCCCCGCGGTGTTGACACCTTGACCGTCTCGCCCACCTTGCAGCCCATGATCGCCTTGCCCACGGGAGACTCGTTGGACAGCCGGTTCTCGCTGGGGTCGGCCTCGGCTGAGCCCACCACTATATAACGATGGTTCTCGTCGCTCTTGACGTCCTTGATGGTGACCTTGGTGCCGATACCCACCGTATCCGTCTTTATCTCGGAGCCGTCGAGCACCCGCGCGTTGCGCAGCTTCTGCCCCAGATTGTGGATGCGCATCTCCAGCTTGGCCTGTTCGTTCTTGGCCTCGTTGTATTCGCTGTTTTCGCTGATGTCACCGAAATCACGGGCTTCCTTGATGCGCTCGGCGATCTCCTCCCGCTTGATGGAGGCCAGATATTCAATCTCTTCCGACAGTTTTTTGTAGCCCTCGGACGTCAGTACTATTTCTTTATCATTCAAAGCCGCTCCAAACCTGTCTTTCATATTGAAAATGACGGTAAATTATAGTTTGCGGCATGCCCAGTTGCAAGGGTAGCCGCAATCGTCCCGCCCCGCCCGCCGGTTTGCCTGTATATCGGCGGCGGCGGGAACAACCTTAGGCCACGGGGCGCGCCCCGTGGCCAGGGAAAGCTATCCCCCGGGCGACAGCGGCAGCGTGAGGGTGAAACCCGACCCCTCTCCCGGCCGTGACCGGGCGGATATGTCACCGCCCATGGCCTGGGCCAGCTCGCGGGAGATGGCCAGGCCCAGCCCCAGCCCCGCCTCGCGCGCCGCTCCCTGCGAGCGGTAGAAGCGGTCGAACACATGGGGCAGGTCCTCGCTGCTGATGCCGGCACCGGTATCGCTGACGGTGATCCTTGCCCTGTCCCCCTCCCCGGCCGCCTCGATGCTGACCTTGCCGCCTGCCGGCGTGTGCGAGAGGGCGTTCTGCACCAGGTTGGCCAGTATCTGCCGCAGGCGGTCCTGGTCGGTGGTCAGCTCCAGGCCGGCCTCGCCGGTGCGGCCCAGCTCCACCTGCCGTTCGCGCGCCTCACGGCTGAAGCCCTCCACCACCGCCGCCAGCACCTCGTCCAGGGAGAAGCTGGAATTCCTCAACTCGAACTGGCGCGCGTCGAACTTGGCCAGGCTCAGCAGGTCCTCGATCAGGCGGTTGAGGCGGTCCGTTTCGGTGCTGATGACCTCCAGGGACCGGCCGACCGCCTCCGGGCCCTCTACTACCCCGTCCCTGAGCGCCTGCACATGGCCGGTGATGGCCGTAAGCGGCGTCTTCAGTTCGTGGCTGACGTTGATGACGAACTGCCGTTGCTGCTGCTGGGACTTCTGTACCTCGCCGGTCATGAAGCGGAAAGCGTCCGCCAGCCGGCCGATCTCGTCCTGGGAGTCGACGGTCACCTGTTTACTGAAGTCACCGTCGGCCACCGCCACCGCCGCCTGGGTTATCTGGTGCAGGGGCCGTGACAGGTGACGGGCCAGCAACACGGCGAACAGCAGGGAGATGGCCAGGGCTATCAGGGCGGCGATGAGGAACTCACCCGCCAGGGGACGCCAGGGCTGCAGGGCGCTGACCGATTTGGAGACGATCACCGCCCCCGCCAGCTGTCCGTCGACATAAAAAGCGTGGGCCGCCGCCATCGCCTCCTTCTCTACCCCGGGGATCTGGACCTGTGAGGTCTGCGTCTCCCCCCGCCCCAGGAGCTCCCAGTCGATGAACGGCAGGGGCCGGTTGGACAGTTCCGCCAGCTCGCCCCTGTAACCACGGTGAGGCAGTCCGCTCAGTTCCTCATCCTGGTAAGGCACGATGATGACCTTGACCCCCTGGACCTGCTCCAGGTCCTGGGTGAAACGGCGAAGCGGCAGGCCCTCGGATTCGATGCGGCCGGCGATGGTCTGCGCCTGAGTCGCCAGGTCGGCCACCGTCTTCTGCCTCAGGTAGCGCTGCACCAGGCCCACGGACAGCAGCCCCGACAGCAGCAGGGAGATGAAGATAGAGACGGCGAAGTAGACCGCCAGCCTCCCCTTCAGGCTTTTGGTGAAAGGCATCATGGCTGAAACAGGGCCGGGCCGCCTGCGGGCGGAGGCGTACTCATCCCACGAATTTGTAGCCGATGCCGCGCACGGTCTCGATGCCGGCGTTGCCGCCCAGTTTCTTGCGCAGCTGGTTGATGTGCACATCCACGGTGCGCGTATCGCCGGCGAAATCGTAACCCCACACCTGCTGCAGCAGTTGCTGGCGGCTGAGCGCCAGTCCGGCATTGAGCATCAGGTAGTGGAGCAGGTCGAATTCCTTGCCGGTAAGTTTTACGTCTCCGCCCCCGGCGCTTACCTCGTGGCGCCCCGGGTCCAGGGTAATGCCGCCGGCGGTAACCGGACTGGATACCTCCCGCGCCTGCGGGTTCACGCGCCTCAGCACCGACTTTACCCGCGCCACCAGTTCCCGCGGGTCGAAAGGTTTGGTCATGTAGTCGTCGGCGCCCAGTTCCAGCCCCACTACCTTGTCCGTGGGAGCGTCCCGGGCCGTAAGCATGATGATGGGTACATCCGATTCCCGTCGCAGGCGACGACATACTTCGAAGCCGTCCATGTCCGGCAGCATGATATCCAGGATGATCAGCTGCGGCGTCATCTTTCCCGCCCGGACGATTCCCTCGCTGCCACTGCCGGCGGTCTCCACCATGAAGCCCTCTTTCCTCAGGTACATGGCGATGAAAGAGGCTATGTTCTTCTCGTCTTCAACCAGGAGCACGGAGGTTCCGGACATAATCCCATCCTGTGGCTGCAAGTCGCCGTCCATTATATCCGAATCCGGACCGGTCTTGACCCGATGCATCTTTCTGCCGCCTGCCTGCCGGACCGGCCCGCCCGCTGTCGCGGGCGGGCCGGTCCTTATAATCACGCCGTGTCGCCGGCGTTCCTGCCGGTCGGCTCCGTATTTATCCGCGTCACTCCGCGGGCGGTCCGGACTGCTCATCCGGCGCCGGCGGCCGCTGTGGCGGGTCATACATCAGACCCTTGACGTTGCCGTCCTTGTCAGCGGCGATGCCCAGGCGGGAGCCGACTTCGATCGACGGGATAGTGAACTGCTGTTCACCATCACCGGTATTGATGGTAACCGTGTTACCGTCCACAGCCGTAACTTCTCCGACCACAGGCCTGTTGCCATGCCTTCCCGGCTGACCGATGAGCACCACTGCGGCGACCCCCTCCTGCCCCTCTTCGGGCCTGGAGACGAACTTCACGCCGATACGCTCACCGGGTACCACGTCGGCCAGAGAACCTTCGCCGTCCCTGGTGCGGTAGATAGTTTCTTCATTTACCGTGAACGACTCTTCCTCGCCGCCACGTGTCTTCAGGGTAACAGTGTCCCCGTCGACGCTGACGACCTCGCCGCCCTTCATCAGGCCGCGCCGGCCACCGGCCTGCCCCGGTCCACCGGGACCCCCGTGGCCACCGGGGCCCATCGCCTGCTCGGCCGGGGCCGCCTGGTCACCGGTAGCGGACTGCGCCACGGCCAGGCCGGCGCCCAGCGCCAGCACCACCGCCAGCGACAGTACCACGACAATCGATAACTTATAGCTCTTCCTCATCTTATACACCTCCTCCCTTGTCTGGTTCTTGTTTAATGACAGTATTGGCCTTGCGCATTAAGGGAGGGTCAGGGAAGTGTAATGAGTGTGTAAAAATATACGGCGGCCATAAAGAAGAGGCGCCCCGGCCGGGGCGCCTCCCTGTATCGTTCTACCTTTGCCGCCGGCGCAGCCGGCCGCTGTTATGTATTGAACGGGTTGGTGGTGGTCGACGAGGTCGAGCCGCCGCCGCCGCCTCCCAGACCGCCGCCCAGGCCGTTGCCGCCGACACCGAACCCGCCCAGCAGGTCCTCGAGCGGCAGGGCTCCTTCGGGCGCGGTGATATCGACGTCCTCATTGAACCCGGACTGGATCACCGTCGCCGTCAGGGTAATCGACATCGACTCCAGCGCCTTCTCCTGGTCGGAGCCCAGCGGCGTATCGCCCATGCCGGAGAGAGCAGCTGTATCTATCTCCATGTCCATCTTGAGCTTGCGCACGTTATTGTCACCGTCGATCCACATGTCCACGTCCATTTTCTTGAACATATCGTTCAGCTGGGACTTGGCTCCTTCCAGCCCGCCGGCGGTCTCCGCCTGGTCGCACTGACGCGAAGCTTCCGCGGTGGCTTCCACCAGCTTGGCCATATCGACGCTGGCCTTGTAGTGGGTGGTCTTCTCCCCGTCAATGTCCTCGCTGCCGACATCCTCTATACCGGTCAACACCGCCGAGGGGATCACTTTCTCCTTGATCGCGTCCTGTACGCACTTGCTGTCGACCTCATCCGCGCCGCCGGCTACCTGTGAGGTTACCTCGTTGGTGTCCACCTCGTACCAGGAGCCCATCATGCTGACATAGAACACCTTGTCGACCATCTTGAACTCCAGGTTCGAGAACAGCGAGCTGACCATGTTGGCCGTCGCCGCCGCTTCCGTCTCGTTGGCGCTCATGCCTCCCACCATGCCCTGGATGATGTCGTTAAGACCATCGAGAGACACGGTCGCCTGCATCTTCGGGTTCTCCGTGTCACTGTTGTCTACGTCGGCTGAGCCGCTTATGCCCAGCTCCAGCGGCAGTATCCCCTGAAGCTCCGGGGACAACGTGGAGACATCGCCGCTGACCTTCAGCTGCACGTCATATTCGGAGTGCAGGGTATCGTAATCGAAACTCTTGGCGTAAGCCTTGTCGATGACCTCCGCCGGGTCACCGTTGCTGCCGCCGCCGCAGCCTATAGCCAGCAGCGCCATGGCTCCCGCCGCCATGATCGAGACCACTAGCAAGATTATCGTAAACCTTTTCATCTTTTACGCACCTCTTTCTCTAGCCCTTGTTAGCGAAACATCTTATAATTCACGGACGCCTGTATGCAACACGCCCGCCTCCGGGAGCCGGGGAGCGAGGCAAAGGACAGAACCTGCCGACCATCACAGTGCCGATGAATATCCTACAAGTAGTACGCCAGTTCCTACCCAGCACCGGGGGAATGGAAACATACGTAGCCGGCCTCTGCCGACAGCTCCAGCTGCGCGGCCACCGTTCGGACGTGGCCACCCTGGACTACCTGTTTAACAGCGGCGACCCCCTGCCTCCTTATGAACACATCGACGGCATAGACGTGATCAGGCTCCCCTCCCGCGGCAACGCCCGTTACTTCTTCGCGCCGCGGCTGCTGGAACTCCTGCCCCGTTACGACCTGGTCCATGTCCACGGCGTCGATTTCTTCGTGGACATGCTGGGGACCCTGAAAATAATCCATAACCAGCCCCTGGTCCTCTCCACTCATGGAGGTTTCTTCCATACCCAATGGTTCCCTTCATTCAAGAAAGCCTACTTCAACACGGCCACCCGTCTGTCGCTCAAGGGGGTGGACCGGGTCATCGCCAGCAGCCCCAAGGATGAGGAGCTGTTCTCCCGCATAACGGACAACGTCAGCCTGGTGGAGAACGGCATAGATTTTGAGCTGTTCTCCGGCGTCGACAGGAAGGTCCGGGGAGAGGTTCTGGTGTTCGTGGGGCGTATATCCAGAAACAAGCGCGTCGATCATCTGCTGGAGGCCTTCGCCATCGTCAGGGAGCGGCGGCCCCGGGCGAGGCTGGTGATCGTCGGCCCCGACTGGGAGGGGCTGGGTGAAGGCCTTGAGCAGCAAGCCCGGTCCCTGGGCATCAGGGAGTCCGTCACCTTCGCCGGCAACCTGTCCCAGGATAACCTGCTGAAAACCCTGGCCGGCGCCTCGCTGTTCGTCTCGGCGTCGGAATACGAGGCCTTCGGCATATCAGCCGTGGAGGCTATGGCCGCCGGTATAATCGTGGTGGTCAATCGCATCCGGGCCTTCCAGGATATCGTCAACGATGGCAACAACGGCTTCCTGACGGATTTCAGTGACAGCCCGGTGGCGGCGGAAGCCATCGACTCGGCCCTGGGGATGAGGGAAGCAGCCGCGGCGCGGATGGGCCTGCGGGCGAAGAAGGCCGCCTGCCGCTATGATTGGCGCAGTGTCGCCGGGGAGATAATCGCCATATATCAACAGGTGTTGCCGGCAGGGGACAATGGATAAACAGTCACCAGGGAAATTACGCTTGCTGAGTGTCAGGGTGGACCGGGTCGACTACAGCCGGGCCCTGGACGCAATCCACCGGCTGCTGAAGTCGGAGGGCTGCAAGCAGGTGGTCACCCTCAATCCCGAATACGTCATGCGCGCCGAACAGAGCGGCAGGCTGCTGAGGATAATCAACGCCGCCGAGCTGTCGGTCCCCGACGGCATCGGTATCGTCTGGGCGTCACGTATCCTGGGCGACCCCCTGCCGGACCGGGTCACCGGCACCGGCCTGCTGCCCAGGATCTGCGGCCTCTGTGCCGGAACGGGCCACAGCATCTTCCTGCTGGGAGGGGAGCCGGGCGTGGCGGCAGCGGCCGCCACCGAACTGCAGTCCAGGCATCCGGCGCTCCGGGTAGCGGGCGTCAGCAGCGCCGACCCGGATCCGGCCACCGACGACCGCACCGTAGAGGAGATAAACCGCTCCGGCGCCGATGTGCTGGCAGTGGCTTACGGCTGTCCCAAACAGGACCTCTGGATCGACCGCAACCGCGACCGGCTGGAGGACGTCAGGGTGGCCATCGGCGTCGGCGGCGCCTTCGATTTCATCTCGGGACAGATTCCCCGCGCCCCCAGGCTGATGCGCAAGGCCGGCATGGAATGGCTGTTCCGCCTGTGGCTGGAGCCGCAACGGGCCCGCCGCATGGCGGCACTGCCCAGGTTCGCCTGGCGCGTACTGCGCACCCGCGGGAGCTGAGAGAACATCCTGTCGGCTTCCGTGATGACAGCTACGACGATGCGGGGGCCGGAGTTCGCATGAAATCTCCTGATTCACAGAGCCGGCCGGGGGCGGGCGGGGCGGACATGTATTATCTCTTCCTGGCTGGTTCCATATTGTCTATCATATTTGCCGTGTACTGGCAGTCTGTTTCTCTCCCCTTTATCCAGGATGATTGGGGCCTGATTGAGTTCGCCAGAACCAACGGCCCGCTCGCCCTGATAAGATCCACCATCGATCCGTCAAACAGTTTTTTTTACCGCCCCCTGGCTAAAGGGTATCTGTTCCTGATGTACCGGGTGTTCGGAGCCAACCCGCTTCCCTTCCATCTGGCAGCGCTTGCAGTTCATGCTTTCAACGCGTTCCTGGTGGCGTTGATAGTCAACCGCATCACGCGGGACCGGGTCATCGGTTTCCTGACAGCACTGATTTACGCCGCGGCGATTGCCATACACCTGGACCCACTGGCCTGGGCGGTGGGTATCTATGATGTCGGCGGGGCGTTATTCTTTTTGTTGTCTTTATGGTTATTCATGAGGGGTAAAATTCTCCTTAGCTCACTGGTTTTTTTCATCGGCCTGCTGGTCAAGGAATCCATTATCGTTCTGCCGGTAATACTGCTCTCCTACCTGCTGCTGGTGAATCCCATGGACATGTGGAAACAGTCGGTTTCTTCCCGCTGGAAACATGCCTTGCCTTTTCTGCTGGCAATGGTAACAGCATCGGTGATCAGGACCATGGGGACTTCCACGTTCGGCCTTCCCGCCAGCCATCCCTACGCCATCGACCTTTGGGGAGCCCATGTTGCCGGCAACGCCCTTTTATACTTCGGCTGGATGCTTCAATCCTTGCTGCCTTTCATTTCCGTCTCCGCAAGGCTTTCTTTCCTGCTCTCGCTCGGGCTGGGGGTATTGCTGATATTTTATTTTTTCCTGGCTTCCAGCCAAAGGATAAAGGAGCCGCGAATACGCATCGCTCTCTTTTTCATCGTATGGCTGATAGCAGGTTTATTGCCGGTGATTTTTTTATCCAACCATGTATACCGGTACTATGCCGTGTACTCACTTCCGGCATTCATAGTTTTGTTTCTCCTGCTGGGCAAAAGTTTTTTATTGGGTCTTGGCTTCAAGAGCAACGTGGTCACAGCGATCCTGGTGATTATCAGTTCATTGGCGGTCACCGGCTCTGCGGTTGCAGGTAACCAGATATATCGCCAGGGCTTGTCTCAAAGCATTCTTGCCGACGGCACCAATCAGCTGATCGCCCGGGCGGCCACCGTCGACATGGTTCAGGCGGAACTGAAACGCGACCTGCCCACTGTTCCCGTCGACTCCACAATAGTGATGCGCGGCGTGGACCTTTGGGCATTCAACAAACATAGCGGCCCCCAACTCTGGTATGACGACCCCACCTTGCGTGTCTATGACTGGAGCGAACTGGTTATCGACAACGGACAACCATATATCGTCAATCCTGTTGAAAGTCAGATCCAGGGCTATACCGGGCCGCAGAAAGCAACAATAAGCATCGATCCATCCAGACTCTTCATCTATCAATGGTCTGATGGACGGCTGGTGAGACTGGATTACCGGGAGCTGGGCCGGCCCCGGTAACAGATAACAGGTTCTTCACCAACCCGGCCGGTCTCAGACTAACCGGTTCGGTGCCGGTTCAGGGGGGGGCGTTCCTCCTTGCCGTTGACTCAGGGTCCGGGCGTCGATCCGTCCTACCGACCAGACGATCCACAGAAGCGCGAGTATCGATACGACAGCGAACGGCAGAATGTACGTAGACCGGCTGATCGCACTAACGTCATAGCTGGGTGGGAAGCAGGCGTTTGTAATGTCACAGACCGAGTCCGCACCCATCGGAAGCACAATCACCAGGAACACCATCGCCTGCGCAAACAACACAATGAGTACAAACTTTCTGCGAACAGTACTCAGTAGAACCGCGGCGAGTGATACGGCAAGCAGTCCGAACAGTGCATATGGACCATGCTGCGTCAGGGCCTTGGCGTCCGGTGGGCCGAACTCGACCACGCTCCATAATAAAATCCCGGCGACAGAAGCTGCCAGCGAACTTACCAGGACCTGCGGATACCGATTCCTGAGAAAAATGAGCGGCCACGCGATAACGAGTACCCCTGCAGACCAGAGCGGTGAAAATATCTCGAGGCTGGTCAACAGGACCCTCCATCCGGAAATCGATTCCGGAATCGATTTCAGATAATCAACACCAAGAAGGGCCTTCACGTTCCCCCGGCGCTGGTCGAACCAACCCGAGAACCCCAACGACCGGTATCGGTCGACAAGATACTCGGGCAAAGAACGATCTTTAGTGCCCCACGGGTCGCCTCCGAGATGCCAGGGAAGCAACGCCGACCCGGTCCTGTCCACAAAACTGCGATAGATCAGCCATGGAAACACCGCCACCAGGCCGCCAATCAAGAGTGCGCCCCACCGCGCGGTCGTTGCGGGCCACGTCCGCAGCCAAACAACCAGGATTACAAGGCTGGGTAACGCAAGCCCCCCCCCGGGATGAGCGACCACAGAGATGCCGAGCATCAGCCCTATCGCCCCCCATCCGGCGACCGGGATCTCCTCCGAACCTTCAATCAGGGCTGAAACCACAAAGAGGAAGAGTGCCGCAGGCAAGAGTTTTGGCCAGGTAAAGACCGTGTTGAAGGCCACGAATGCGGTCAGGCATACGAGCCCCAGTCCTATAACCCGATTAAATCCATCGATGCCGAATGCAATCATTAACATCAGGGTCGCCGGTACCATCAGACCCTGAAGTATGGCGCCGAGTATTTCGTAGGCGACAGCCCTGTTCGAGGCGATCAGGTACGCCGGCATAATCCACGCCGACTGGACAGGAGGCCTGTCTGCCGTTGGCCATCCCCCCAGGACCGGTGTGGACAATTCGGCTCCGGATTCGACTCGCTTGATCCAAAGCTCCGGGAAAAAGTTGTCCGCCGTTCCGAAGGTAGACATGGAGGCGATCTCCGGCGCGGCCGCAAGCCCGCCATGAAGCGACATGACACCAACGAAAAATACAGCCGAAGCCGGAGCCAGGCTGAGTAGCAGCAATAACTGCCTGAGTGGTTTTGAAGAACCGGGAAGCAGCAGGGTGATGACCAAAGAAGTCGCGAGCCAGGCAGAGACGGCAGCGATGCGGCCTGACTGTGTATTCAGAATCCAGAGCCACCAGAGAAACCAGTAAGACAGGCCGGCAATCCCGACCGAGAACATCGCACGCAGGAACAATCCACCGATGTCGGTCTTTCGTTCGATTACGAGGAGGATCGCAAGCCCCGGAGCAAACAGGAGCACCGAACCGAAAACGGTTGCCAATAACAGGAAGCTGGCTGACCTCAAAGAGCCACTCGTGAACCAAACCCGCGTAGTGAAGTGAAACACAAGCGGGGCGAGAAGCAGCCAGAGAAGCACGAAACATCGCCAACAGATGGTTTTGCGGGACCGCCCGGATTTCACGCTACCCCGCTCTGCCGGTTCCGGCTGTGAGCCAAAGCGCCGACAGCACTGCCGTCAGGAAGGCCGGACCAGCAACATATTCCTCGATCAACTCAACCATCTTGTTCTCCTGCCCGCTTACATCGAAGGCAAAGGTGGTTTTTCAGGCTATCCTTCCAGCCTTCTGTCCCGACTCCGACTTCAATAGCTTCTTCACCGGAGAGATTGGTCGCAGAACCCCGACAGCATCAGACTTGGAGCGGATGACGGGATTCGAACCCGCGATCTTCGGCTTGGGAAGCCG
>BDUA01000032.1 GCA_002897715.1 bacterium BMS3Abin01 | reverse complement strand
CTGGTTGCGCCAGATGATCCAGCCGACACCGGGATAGACCAGGCCGTACTTGTGGCCCGAAGCGTTGATGGACTGCACCCGCGGCACGCGGAAATCCCATTCCAGGTCCGGCTGCAGGAAGGGGGCGACGAAGCCGCCGCTGGCGCCGTCCACGTGTATCGGTATGTCCAGGCCCTTCTCGTCCTGGAGGCGGTCCAGGGCATCGTTCATATCTTTCACCGGTTCGTAACTGCCGTCGAAGGTGCTGCCGACGATAACCATCACGGCCATGGTGTTCTCATCACAGAGCTCCAGGGCTTCCGCCACGCCCAGATGGTAGCGGCCCTCCTCCATGGGGATGAAGCGGGGCTCGATATCCCAGTAGACGCAGAACTTCTCCCAGCAGACCTGGACGTTGATACCCATGACCATGTTGGGTCGGTCCGCCGGTTTGCCCTCGGCCTCCCGCCGTTTGCGCCAATTCTTGAGCAGTGCCATGCCGCCCAGCATCGCCGCTTCACTGGAGCCGATGGTGGATGTGCCCACGGCCTCCTCGTCCTCGGGGGAGTTCCACAACCGGGCGATGATGTTGACGCAGCGCGCTTCGATATTGGCCGTCTGCGGATACTCGTCCTTGTCGATCATGTTCTTGTCGAAGGTCTCGGACATCAGCCGCACCGCTTCCGGCTCCATCCAGGTGGTAACGAAGGTCGCCAGGTTCAGCCGGGCGTTGCCGTCCAGCATCAGTTCATCATGGATGATGTTGAAGGCCGTTTCCGGGAGCATCTCATTCTCCGGCATCTCGTATTTGGGCACACGTGACTCCAGGGCACTGCGAGCGTAGGTGGGGATGAGCACGGAGTCATAGTCACCAAGGTCATTGAGCTTCTTCTTGGTATGCATTACAGTTCTCCTTTTGTCAGAAGATACATCGATTCCGGGCCATGCTTGCGCGGGTATTGTAAATGTAGCCCTGGTTTACCTCGGGGACCGCCGGGGACGATGCAGCAGATGTCAGATTCCCGGTATAAAGGGGATATCGTCCTCGACGCGCCCCGATTCCTGGTGGCGCATGGCCGATTCCTCTTCGCCTGTGAACCAGACGACCTGCACATCGACGGGCCGGCCCAGGTCCTGCTCCAATATCTGGGCCAGATCTCCAACCTTGGGGGGATCTTCCAGGCCCACCATTACTACCTGCACGGAATCGCTGCCGATTTGCAGGTCCCTGATTACCAGGTCCTTGTCATCAACCCATTTCTTGATGCTGGTGTCCACGGCGGCGGTGATCTGGGCCTTTCTCACCGCTGACGCCATTGCCTTGTACAGGGGCATGGACACCAGCAGGACCGCTATAACCGCGATGATCAGGCCCGTCCAGACGCGCCGGCCCAGCTGGACAATGCGGCCCCGGGGGACGAAACCCGCCACCAGCAATACCAGGGAGGCGGAGAGAATGATGCCGGCGATATTGGTCAGGAACAGAAGCAGCGCGCCGGCGGCGAGATCGTATTGGCTGGTGCCCAGCACGATGCCCACGGTGGATATGGGGGGAACCAGGGCTACGGCGATAGCTACTCCCGGCAGCGACGCGCTCACATCTTCGCGCACCGTGGCAAAAGCGCCGGCGGCTCCTGCCGCCAGGGCGATGAAGAGGTCGTTAAGGTTGGGGGCCGTTCTTCCCAGCACCTCGTCCGGCAGCGGCTGAAGCAGTACATCCGGTGAGACTCTGGTGATTATCCACGCCACGCCTACAGCGAAAAGGCTGGCCAGGATTATCAGGGAAAAAGTCTGCCTCATGCGCCGGGACCAGACCATTACCAGCGCTGCGGCGAAGCCCATTATGGGGGTCATAAGCGGCGCCAGCAGCATGGCGCCGATTACTACGGCGGTGGAATCGGCCAGCAGGCCGTAGGTGGCGATGACCACCGAGAAAAACATCAGGATCCAGAAACGGGCCATGCGGTCCTGTTTTCCCGAATAGAACAGGGTCCCCATGAGCCGGCGTCGATCTTCCGGACTCAGGTCCGCATGAGCCAACCGCCCCAGCAGTGTCTTTTGAACCTTCTTTATCGCTTTCATCAACTGACCATCCCGGACGGAAGCTATTCAGCGGCAAATATACCACGCCACCCACCACCTGGGCGGCCGGCCTACCTAGCCTTTTTCGACGCCAGCAGTGAAGTTCCCTGCCGGCTTTTCCCCGGCCCAGTTCGTAACAGGAGGAGCGCTCCGGCCGAAGCGCTCCGGAGCACCGGATTGAAACGGATATGGATTAATGATTAAATAAAAATACTAATAGTATAAAGATAGTCATAACAGCTTGAATAGAAACTTTCATTATCGAGTGTTTCCTTCACTAGCGGGAGAATGGACCAAATAGATACCCGGAGAACGATAAATTACATTCGTGGTGTGGCCATCGGGCTGGTGATAATAGCACATTTTGGCGGTTATTATTATGGTTACTACAACGAGAACCGTCTGGGCATATTCGTAAACGCGGTCTCCCTGTTCTTCGTGGTCAGCGGCTTTGGAATCTATCATACGCTGGAAAAGAATTTTACCGAACACGGGATCAACTTCAGGACGGTTATCGGTTTCTTTGTGGCACGTTACGCGAAGATCCTGCCCATTTACTGGCTGGCCCTGGCCGTTTACCTCTATATCGAGCCCCAATGGTATTCTCTGGACGGGTTCAGCCTGCTGACCCTTGGTGAGTTGTTACTGGTACCTTTGAAGCCGGCGCCGGGGATCATGTGGTTCTTCACCTCTCTGTTTCATTGCTATCTGTGGGCGCCGTTACTTTATCTGATAATAAAGAAGCTGCAGCCCAGGTCTTTTTTTTTCGCCGTCATAGGCGTAATCGGACTTTTTCTGCCCGTGAGCTACTGGTTCGTCCATTTCCACGCGGAATATCTTCCGGGTGCCTATGAATACTTTTACAGGGATTTTTTCATGGCCAATGTCATCATCTTCTCGTTGGGAATGCTGATCCCGCCCCTGATTGCCACCTATCCCGACCGGTTCAAGAACCGCTTTGCCGGCCTGTCGCTGCTGGCTGGATATCTGGCCTTTGCGGCAATAACCCGGTTTCCCTCTGACCAGCCATTAAAGACCATCCCCTTTATTCTGTTGAATTTCGGCCTCTGCCTGTATGCGGTCTCCATCAATCCCAGATTGCCTCTGAGCCGGCCCGTGACCCTGATGGGAAGATACTCCCTGAGCCTTTTCCTGTTTCACGCGGCCTATTTCGTGTTATTCAAACAGCTGGGACTGCTGGAGCAATACAACGTGTTTGGGGTGATGCTCACCCTGCTGCTGTTCCCGTACTTTCTTTTAAGTTGTATTTTTATCCAGGATTTCTTCCTGCGACGCTACCGGGGCTTCATGGCCTGGTACCAGCCTCACTTCGGTTTCCACAGGCCGGTGCGCGGGTCATAGGCATGAATATGCCTGCTTTGCAGGCGATCAGCCCGGCGGACCGGCCCGGTTGCCGGTTATTGTGATAGAATTGCACAGGCCGCTACCGCCGCAGGAGGTGTAACGTGACGCTTTCTTCCTGTAAATGGCGGAGGGTCGCGTTTTTTGCATATATAAAGTCCAACCTTACGGTTACCCGCTTGAGCCAGGACGTTCGCGAACAACTTCAAAAGAATACCCGCTACTCACCGGTAGACATCGAGTCAAAATGGATGGACCGGTGGCTGGAGCAGGACCTTTTTACCCCTAAAGAGGATAAAGATAATCAGGATTCCTACTGCATAGTCCTGCCGCCGCCCAACGTCACCGGTTCATTGCACATGGGTCACGCGCTGAACGCCTCTTTCCAGGACCTGCTCATCCGTCTCAACCGCATGCGGGGGAAGGATACCCTCTGGGTCTGCGGCACCGACCACGCCGGTATAGCCACTCAGAACCAGGTGGAGAAACAGATAGGCCGTGAGGGCACCAGCCGTCATGAGCTGGGTCGCGACGAGTTCGAAAAGCGGGTCTGGCAGTGGCGCGACCAGTACGGCTCCACCATCATCAACCAGCTCAAGCGCCTGGGTTGCTCCCTGGACTATGAGGGGGAGCGTTTTACCCTGGACGAGGACTATGTGCGCGCCGTACTCCGGGTTTTCGTCAACCTTTACGAGAAGGGCTATATCTATCGCGACGAGTATATGGTCAACTGGTGTACCCGCTGCCACACGGCGCTGTCTGACCTGGAAGTCGAGCACCGGGAGGACGAAGACAAGTTCTATTACATCCGTTATCCATTGAAGGGGGAGGAGGGGCACCTGACCATCGCCACCGCCCGGCCGGAGACCATGCTGGGCGACACGGCCGTCGCCGTGAACCCCAACGACGGGCGCTACTCCAAATACATCGGCAAGATGGTTGAGGTGCCGTTGGTGAAACGGGAGATACCCGTGATCGCCGACGAATACGTCGATGTGGAGTTCGGCACCGGGGCGCTGAAGATAACCCCGGCTCACGACCCCAACGACTTCGAGATCGGCAAGAAGCACGGCCTGCAGGAGATCAACGTTTTTACCCCGGATGGCCGCATCAACCAGGAGGGCGGCCGGTTTGCGGGCCTGAGCCTGGATGACGCCCGCAAGCAGATAGTCGCCCGCCTGGAGCGGGACGGCCTTCTGGAGCGCACCGAGCCCTACAAGCATTCCGTGGGTACCTGCTACCGCTGCGACACGACCATCGAGCCTTACATCTCCCTGCAGTGGTTTATGCGCATGGACGAGCTGGCCCGCCCTGCCATCGAGGCGGTGGAGGACGGCCGCGTGAAGTTCCATCCGGAGCGCTGGGCCGATGTCTACCTGGACTGGATGCGCTCCATCCGCCCCTGGTGTATCTCGCGTCAGCTCTGGTGGGGCCACCGTCTGCCGGTCTGGTACTGCGATGAGTGTGAGGAGGTGATCGTACGCGAAGAGCCGCCCACCACCTGCCCCAGGTGCGGTTCGGCAGAACTGACCCAGGAGGAAGACGTGATGGACACCTGGTTCAGTTCGGCGCTGTGGCCCTTCGCCACGCTGGGCTGGCCCGGGGAGACAGCCAGGCTGGATAAGTTTTATCCCACCGATGTGCTGGTGACTGCCCGCGACATCATCTTCCTGTGGGTGGCGCGCATGGTGATGATGGGGCTGGAGTTCCCCGGCGACATCCCTTTCAGCGATGTTATCATCAACCCCACTATCATGGCCAAGGACGGCCGCCGCATGAGCAAATCGCTGGGTACGGGTATCGATCCCCTGGAGCTGGTGGAAAGCTACGGCGCCGATGCCACCCGCTTCGGCCTGATGAACATGGCCAGCACCCAGGATGTGCGTTTCGCCGACGAACGCATCGAGATGAGTCGTAATTTCTGCAACAAGATATTCAACGCGGCCCGCTTCGTATTGCTGGGCGTGGAGGATGTGGAACCAGAGCCTTCCGGCGCTACCCTGGCCGACCGCTGGATACAGAGCCGTCTCCAGGCTACCGCCGCCGAGGTGGGCCGCCAGCTGGATGACTACGAGTTCGCCGAAGCCACCAGGGTTCTGTACCGTTTCGTATGGAACGAATTCTGTGACTGGTATGTGGAGACCGCCAAGGTGCGCCTGTATGGCGATGACCCCGCGGCAAAGCGCCAGGTATCGGGACACCTGCTGCACCTGCTGGACAACATCCTCCGGCTGTTGCATCCATTTGTGCCCTTTCTCACCGAGGAACTGGCGTCGATGCTGCCGGGGGACAGGGGGTTTCTCATACATTCGCCCTATCCTGAAGGTGACGAAGGCGCCCGCGACCTGGATGCCGAGGCGGAGATGGACCGGTTAATGGAGACCGTGGTCTCCGTGCGTACGCTGAGGAACGAGCTCAGGGTACCGCCGCGCAAGGAGGCGAAGGCGGTACTGGTCAGCGAAGACGATCAGGCCGCGGGGACGCTGACGGCCAACGCCGGGCTGCTGGAATCGCTGGCGGCAACGACCCTGGTGGAGACCGTACGACGGGAGAACGAGGCCACCGCGGCCAACGGCCAGTTCGCCGTAGTCCTGGTGCCCGGCGGCAAGCTGCTGATACCTTTGGCCGAGCTCATCGATATCGAGCAGGAGAAGAGACGGCTTCAGGGCGTGATCGCCAAGAAAAAGCAGGAACTGTCGCGTTCACAGGAGAAGCTCGGAAATGATAAATTCGTAGAGAAGGCTCCCGCTGCGCTGGTGGAGAAGGAGCGGGAGAAACTGGTCCGGAATCAGCAGGATCTGTCAGAACTTGAACAGCAGTTCCAACGGTTTTTCGGTGTCTGGAAGGCACGGAAAGCATAAGCTACCGGAGATAAATGGCTAAGATCGAAAATGATATCCTGAAGTACCTGGAGGATCTGGACCGGTTGGGAATGAAACCCGGCCTGACCAGGATAACCAAGCTGCTGAAGGCGCTGGGAAATCCGGAGAAACGCCTGAAGGTCATACATGTGGTAGGCACCAACGGCAAGTCGTCCACCGCCCGCATGATCGCCGCTATCCTGTCGGCCCATGGAGCCAGGGCGGGCGCCTATCTCTCACCGCACCTGGTATCCTTTCGTGAGCGGTTCATCATCAACGGGAGGGAGATTTCGGAGCCACGGTTCTATAAGCTCATCAGCGAGGTGCGGGGGAAGGCGGAGGAGGTCAACAACAGGGCGCGCAGCAGCGGCCCCCTGACCCAGTTCGAGGTGCTCACCGCCGCCGCCATCCTGTACTTCGCCAGGCAGAAAGTGGGGGCCGCCGTGATCGAGGCGGGCCTGGGCGGCCGCTACGACGCCACCAACGTATTTGACAAGTCCCGCGTGCAGGTGCTGACCAACATCGAACTGGAACACACGGACCTGCTGGGCAAGACCGTCGCTGCCATCGCCAGGGAGAAGCTTGCCGTATTGCCGGAAAAGGGTAACGTAGTGCTGGGCGACCTCTCGCAGGAGGCGCTGAAAGAGGCCGAGAAGATCTGCAAACGGAAGCAGGCCCGGTACAAGGTTTTTGATGAGGATTACTCTCTGCTCAAGGGCCGCGGGGAGAAACGTTTCGACGTATGGACGGCCAAGGGCCACTATTCCGATCTGAAGCTCTCCCTGCTGGGACAGTATCAGCGCACCAACTGCGCCGTGGCCATCCAGGCCGCCGAACTGTTTATCCGCAGGGCGCTGGACGAGAAGAAATTGAAGCGGACACTGTTGCGCATCATGATACCGGCGCGACTGGAGATCGTCTCCGAGAAGCCGACGGTGATATTCGACGGCGCCCATAATCCCAGCAGCGTCGAGGAGCTTTTAAAATCCCTGGATACGCTGGCCGCCGGCGAACGCGTTATCGGCGTGGTGTCTATCCTTAAGGACAAGGATGCGTCGGGAATGCTGGAACAGCTGCTGGATTTTTGTGATATCTTATTCGTCACCGAGAATTCGAACCCCCGTTGTATGTCAGCGCAGGAGCTGTCCAAACTGCCCGTGGTGGAGGAGAGTTCCGTTCAGACGTTCGTCGCCAGGGAGAACCAGTCGGCGCTGGAGAGCGCCTTCAAGCTGGCCTCCATACGCGATGTCATCCTGGTGACCGGATCGATCTATCTGCTGGCGGACATCAAGAAGCGGATGGCCTAGGACACCAGGGGAACCCATAGGCGAACCGGGAGAGGAAAGGTGGCATGCAATTCATAGTCCTGCAGACCGATGTTGCCAATGGAGCCGAGAGCTTCTTCGATTCCCCTTGGTGGAACTTCACTACCCTGATGACCAAGGCGGTACTGGTGGCTCTCTGGCTGGCCCTGGTTTTCTGGACCTACAAGGACGCCAAACGCAGGATCTCCGATCCGCTGATGATCGGCATCGCTGTGGCCACTTCGTTTATATTCCCCTACCTGGGCACCCTGTTTTACGCCATACTGAGGCCGCCGGAATACCTGGAGGATGTACAGGAACGTGAACTGGAGATCCAGGCAAGGCAGATGGAGATGGGCGGGTTGGCTTCACGGTGCCCCGCCTGCCAGGCTCCCGTTCGTGATGACTACCTCCTGTGTCCCAACTGCCGCCATGCGCTGAAGGTCGCCTGCGGTGGCTGCGGCAAACCGCTGAACCCGGCATGGCGGGCCTGTCCCTTCTGCGCCACTGACGTGTCCGCGCCGGCTGGCGGTAAAGCGGAAGAGGAAAAGATCTTCCCGTAAGAAGAAAGCTGTCTGATAATAAAGATGGAGGAGAATTGGAAAAAACATTCGTACTGGTAAAGCCCGGCGCCGTGGCCCGGGGTCTGGTGGGAGAGGTGGTCAGGCGCTTCGAGCGTCGCGGTTTCCGCGTCCGCGCCATGAAGATGCTGCAGGTGGATCGGGACCTGGCGGCGGAACATTACGCCGAGCACCGGGAAAAGGATTTCTTTGGTGAGTTGGTGGGCTCCATCACCTCCGGGCCCGTGGTGGCCTTCGTGCTGGAAGGTCCGGAAGCCATAGCTGCTGTACGCAAGATGATGGGTAGCACTAACCCGCTGGCGGCGGAACCCGGCACCATCCGCGGTGATCTGGCCACCGAGATTGTGGCCAATATCGTCCATGGCTCCGATGGTGCCGAGAGCGCCCGCCGCGAGATCAACCTGTACTTCAGTGAGGGCGAGATAGTCTAACGTCCCGGTAGCGTGTATCTGGCATCCAAATCTCCGCAGAGGAAAGCACTGCTCCAGGCTCTGGGCCTCGATTTCCAGGTAGTCATACCGGAATATTCAGAAATCGATCCTCCCGGGGCGGCACCGGCCGAACTGGTGGAGAGGCACAGTTGTGGCAAGGCCCGGTCCGTGCTTCTCCGCGTCCAACCTCTTGAGCCCGCAAGTCCCGTCCTCGGGGTCGATACCATGGTGTTCGCCGGCGGACGGTCCCTGGGCAAGGCCGGAAGCGAACAGGAGGCCCTGGAGTATCTGCGCTTACTATCAGGAAACACCCACCAGGTCTACAGCGGCATCACGCTGATTTGGGCATCCGGACTTCAAAGCTGTACATTACACGCGGTTACCGATGTGCGTTTCGCCGCCGTCTCCGAGGATGAGCTGCGGGCCTACGTAGCCACCGGTGAATGGCGCGGCCGCGCCGGCGCCTATGCTATCCAGGGGCGGGCATCAGCGTTCGTGGAAGAGATAAGGGGTGATTATACCAACGTGGTCGGCCTGCCGGTGCCGCTACTGGTGGGGATGCTCCGGAAGAACAGGCTCTGGCCGGCAGGCAATAAAAACACGGAGGGATTAAAATGAAGGAATCATCGAAACAGCTTCTTGACGCGGTTTGCTGAGCTTAAAAGTTTATAGATCTTTCTGTTTAACACCAGGTCACATGCTCCTCCGAAGCTCAATTCCTCACCGCCAAAACCTCTCTTGAACCTTGAGATGCCGCTCCAGGGATGTTCCTTCTCACCAACAGGCGCAACGCCCCAGAAGTCATACAACGAGCAGCCCCGGTTCATCGCCTCTTTTATCGCGGTCCATTGCAGGGCGTATGACGGCATCAGTTCCCTTTTCTCTCGGGTGGAAGCACCGTGAAGATAGGTGGCGACTTTGCCAAAGTATGATACGAGTATGGCCGCCAGGGGCTGTCCTTCGTGTTCGGCAATGAAAAGTTTCATGGTATTGCTTCCGGAAAGACTCATGAACAGATTATTATAATAGTCAAAATGGTGGCCATGGTATCGGCCTCTTTTCTCCAACTCCAGATTAAGGTCATAAAAAATCTTTATGTCATCCGGTTCCCGGGCGTCTTTTACGAAAACCCCTTTCTTCCGGGAAAGGTTTAAATTGTAGCGGCATTTGGATTTCATCCCCGCCAGCAATTCCTCCTCTTTCTTCTCCAGATCCAGCACCAGGGTGTCGGGAGGGGAGCACTGTCGGGAAAGCAGTGCCTGGTCGGTGATATTGTCGAAGCCAAAACTGTTTACAGCTATCGTGCCCGTAAAGTAGGGCTCGATACGGTAAAATACCACATTCTCTTCCCCGGACAACGCTTCAACTTTCCTGAGGAATAGCTGGAAATCCTCCGGTGTGGTATGGTCGTCCAGCAAGGGGCCCCTGGGACTGTAAAGGTAATGATATTTTTTCATCAATGGATGCTTGACGACCACGGCTGCCACATTGTCACTGTTAACCCGCCATACCCTCCTGTTCATGTTTGCCTGAAGATCAGCCCATATCGATGACTGAAAAATATTATTGTCCGGTAGAGACAGTGTTTTGATGGCATCCATTTATTTGATCTGTTCGCGGCGCTGACCGGGCCAGATTACTGGCCTACCTGCGCCAATGGTTTGAGGCTTGCCAGTAACGATCGCATCTGGTACCAGCTGTTTCCGGACGTGGTGCCCGAGGTAAGGCTGTAGAAAAGGTTCCGGCCCTGGCCGGCCGCATCGACGAACTCTCCCTTCCATATGACCACAAAGGCGATGGCGTCGACGATTTGATCCTTCCTTACCGGTCCGCCCGCCGGCAGGTTCTCGGTAGCGCTGATCCAGTAGACCTGGAACGATGTGCCGTTGATAATGACATCGGTGAGAAAGTAACCCTGCAGGGCTTTGCTATTGGTCTGGTTCTGGTTAAAAGTCAGCTTGCGTTCAGGGTTGTCGGGGTCATAATAGCGGTAGCTGTAATAGCCCACCGGGTCCCTTGGTGCCGGACCACCGGAGCCGATAAGGTCACGGTCGAGGATATAGTTGGCCCCCGGCAGATATGTGGGGACTATTACCGGGTAGGGAACCCGGCCCTGCAAGGCCACCAGTACCTTTATCTCCTCTGGCGAAGGGATACCGGTACTGCTCTGGAGGTTGGGGTCCAGCTTTATTCCCGCCACGGCCCCGGTGTCGGTATTGGTGGTCGCTGTGACAGGTTGGGCAACCGATGCACTCGTGGCGGTGCCGGCAACGTTGCCGGACCCATTTTCACATCCTGTTGAAAAAATGAGCAGCAACAATATTGTGACGGACAGTAGAGACTTCAATCGGTTATCCATTATCAACAAAAACAACATGAAGGACTGTTCCGGAACCTGCAGTCCAATATTAACAGAAAATGTGGTCGGGCTGCGTCTGTCTCTGAATCCATATCACCCGCAAGCGCGGGCCGGCTGACCGCCGTTATGCGATTGCCCGGACCTGGACAACCTTAGACTGTTACCTGAGACTTTCGCGCGGAGAAAAACAGGTTCTTGGGTTTCCCTGATTATTTATGTATAATACGTTCTCGCTCCGGGAGCTTGGTTTTACCTGTAAATAAGCGATTTGCGACAGTTTCCAGCACCTGAGCCACATGCCCGCGGCAGTTATCTTCTCAAACCACTTTTTGTTACCATAAGTAGCTGTGATTTTTTTAGCAGCCCTTAAGTTTGAAAGGAGACTTTCATCAGGATTCTGAACTACTTTGCCGGTTTCGGCGGACGCGACATGGCTGTCGATCTCGGCACGGCCAATACGCTGGTTTACGTCCGTGGACGTGGCATAGTGCTCAGCGAGCCGTCGGTAGTGGCCATCGATCAGCGTACGGGCGAGGTGCATGCCGTGGGCGCGGAGGCCAAGCGTATGCTGGGCCGTACTCCCGGTTCCATCAGCGCTATCCGGCCGCTGAAGGACGGCGTTATCGCCGACTTCGATGTGACCGAACAGATGCTCCGGCACTTCATCCAGAAAGTCCACCAGAACCGTTGGGCTCATCCCCGGGTTGTGGTATGTGTGCCTTCGGGTGTCACCGGCGTGGAGAAGCGCGCGGTGGAGGAGGCGACCCTGTCGGCCGGCGCCCGCCTGTGCTACCTTATTGAAGAACCCATGGCTGCCGCCATCGGCGCCGGATTGCCGGTGAGCGAACCCACCGGCAATATGATAGTCGACATCGGCGGCGGTACCAGCGAGGTCGCCGTGATATCACTGGGCGGCATCGTGACTTCGCAGTCGATACGTGTAGGTGGCGACGAGATGGACGAAGCGATCATCGCCCATGTCAAGAAGGAATACAAGTTGATGATCGGTACACAGACGGCGGAGGAGCTCAAGCTGGAGGTAGGCTCCGCCTTCGCCCTGGCTGAAGAGGAGCAGGCTGAGATCCGGGGCAGAGACCTGGTGACCGGATTGCCAAAAACAGTGGTGCTGACTTCCGAGGAGATACGGAAAGCATTGGCCGAACCGGTATCGGCGATAATCGATGCGCTCAGGACGACTCTCGACAAGACGCCCCCGGAGCTTGCCAGCGATATCATGGACCGGGGGGTCATGCTGGCGGGCGGCGGTGCGCTGCTGAAGGGCCTGCCGGAACGGCTGCGCGAAGAGACAGGCATGCCCATCCACATGGCCGAGTCGCCCCTTACCTGCGTGGCGGTAGGGTCGGGGCGGTCGTTGGAGGAGTTCGAGGCATTGCACAAGACCTCCCGCCATACGAAGTCCAAACGCCGCTTTTAAAGAAATATTCCGACGAATACAATGATAAGCGTAAGTAGGGTCATCTCTTGGTCCGCAAGAATGCAGTAAAACGTCAAGCGGTGTTAGCCATAATGCTGCTGATATCAGTAGCGATGCTCACTTGGTATTTCCGCGAGCCCGTAGGCGGCGTCCTGCATTCCACCCAGCGTGGTGGTTTGAGGATCATCTCTCCCCTGGAATCGGGCATCTCCACCGCAACCGGACCCTTCAAGGATTCCTATGACTGGATGGCGGAGCTGTTCTCCGCCCGTAGTGATAACGAACGCCTGCGTCAGGAGGCGGAACAGCTGCGCACCGAGGTCGTATCCCTGCGTGAGACGGAGGCGGAGAACGAGCATCTACGGCAGATGCTGAATTTCGTCAACCAGCCTTCGTTCCCCGGCGAATATACCAGGGTGCCGGCGCGGGTCATCGGGCGTGCCTCGTCCGCCTGGAACGCTACCGTAACCATTAACAGCGGCAGCGATGACGGTGTGAGCCTGGGACAGACGGTGGTCAACGGGCAGGGCCTGGTAGGGCAGGTCTCCGCTGTGGCCACCAACTCGGCCCAGGTGCTGCTGATCATCGATCATACCAGCCGCGTAGAGGCAAAACTGCAGCCGGGCGCGGCCGCGGGAACGGTTCTCGGTGGTATTAACGGCCTGCTGGAGATGGACTTTGTCGATAAGGACGCCAAGGCCGAGGCGAACGATGTGGTAATCACGTCCGGTACCGGGCGGCTGTTCGTCAAGGGTGTACCCATCGGTGTCATCAACGAGGTCTCCGACCGGGAGATAGAATATTTCAAGAGGATCTCCATCACACCTTTCGTTGATTTCAACAAGCTGGAAGAGGTACTGGTGCTCATTCCGCCTGCGGGCGCGGACCAGGTGCCCCTGGTGGAAAGAGGTAACGGCGGATGATGGTGGAAGCGGGCAAGAAGCGTGCCAGCATGCTTGAAGGGCATCGCCGTTCCCATGTCCCGGCTGTGCAGGAGAGTCCTCTGTACATGCTAAAGGTTTTCGTGCTGCTGGTGCTGGCGGTGGTAGTGCAGGCGACCCTGGCGCCTTACGTCAATGTGCTGGGGGCGCGGCCGGACATCGTCCTCATTGTCGTTATCGCCATCGCCATGATGCGCGGCCCTATATGGGGCGCCGTCGTCGGTTTTTTCGTGGGGCTGCTGGTGGATATCGCCCTGGTTCAGATCATGGGCATCTCCTCATTTCTGTATACGCTGGCCGGCTATTACAGTGGCCGTTACGCTGAGGGGGTGGACCCGGATTCCTGGCTGGCGCCGCTGCTCACGGTGTTTACCGTGACGCTGGTGGTGCAGATGCTCAACGCGGTGATAATGTTCCTGCTGGGAGTGGAGGCTTCGATAGGTTTTATCCTGCTCCGGGTGGTACTGCCTACGGCGGTGCTGAACGCTCTGCTGGCGGCGCCCGTGTTCGTCGTCTGTCGCTGGTGGATGGGTGGTGAGAAACAACGTGCCTTTTCTGTCGAGCCGTAAAAGCAATCGCCAGAACGAGCGCAAGCTGCCATCACTGGTCTTCCGCGCCGGTGTACTGGGAGGCGTAGCGGTGCTGCTGTTCGCTATGCTGATATTCCGTATCTGGTTCCTGCAGGTCATATCCGGCGATGACTATATCGCCATGGCGGAGAATAACCGCATCCGCCAGATACGCGAGGAAGCTCCCCGCGGCATCATCTACGATCGCAATATGAACCCGCTGGTGGAGAACCGCGCCGGGTTGGCGGTCACGGTCTTCCCTGCCGAGCTGGAAGATCCGGAGATGGAGCTGACCGAACTGGGCCAGGCTATCGGTATGCCCGTGGAGCAGATAAAGCAGCAGCTTGCCCTGCATCAGGAGGACACCTACCGTTCCGTGATAATAAAGAAAAATATCACGCCCGAACAGAAGAGTTACCTGATAGAGCTCATGCCGCTGTATTTTCCCGGGGTGGATATCAAGAAATTTCCGCTGAGAGAATACCCCGAGGGCTCCGATGCTGCTCATCTGCTGGGGCACGTGGGGGAGATAGACGAAGATGAACTCAAGGAACCTCAATACGCCGACTACAGCCTGGGTGACGAAATAGGCAAGGACGGGGTTGAATACCAGTTTGACCGTTATCTCCGGGGTACGGATGGCAGTCTGGAGGTGGAAGTGGATGCGGACGGCAGACCCAAGCGTGAGCTCAGAAGCATCCAGTCCCAGCCGGGCAATAACGTAGTTCTTACCGTTGACAGTGAGCTGCAGAAAGCGACTGAAGACGCGCTGGCCAACGGCATAGACCTGGCTCACAGCTCAGGGTACCTGTCCGCCAACGGCGGCGCCGCTGTGGTAATGAGTCCCGAGGACGGTGAGATATTCGCCATGGCCAGTTTCCCCTCCTTTGACCCGAAGCTCTGGGTGGGCGGCATGAGCGACAGTGATTACCAGTCGCTGAACGCCGAGGGCGCCAACGATCCCCTGCTTAATCGGGCCATCGCCGGGCAGTATCCGCCCGCCTCCACGTTCAAGGTGATCACGGCCATCGCCGGCCTGGAGGAAGGCATCATCTCTCCGCTCAACAGCTTTACCTGTAACGGCGTCTGGGATGTGTTGTCACAGCCGTTCAAGTGCTGGGGCACCCATGGTGACGTGGACCTCAAGCGGGCGATCACCGTATCCTGCGACATATATTTCTATAACGTCGGCTATCGCTTCTACCAGGCGGACAACCTGGGGATACAACGCTGGGCGCAGATGTTCGGGCTGGGCAAGGTAACCGGCCTCGACCTGCCGGGGGAGGCGGTGGGCAGGGTCCCCGACCCGGCCTGGAAGCAGTCCTTCGGCCAGACGGAGATCGACCGGATGTGGATGCCCGGAGACAGCGTCAATCTCTCCATCGGCCAGGGCGATATCCTGGTGACACCGCTACAGCTGGCGACGGCATATGCGGCGGTTGCCAACGGCGGTCGCGTCGTTACTCCCCATGTGGGGCTGCGGGTGGAGGACCAGATTACCGGTGTGGAACTGGCCGATCTGGAGCCGGCGGACTTCACCCAGCTGGATGTATCGCTGGAATCATTAAGGGCCGTCCAGGAAGGACTGAAGGCAGCGGCTGCAGTGGGGGGAACCGTCGGCGACCTGTTCGCCGATTTCTCACCTCAGGTAGCGGGCAAGACCGGTACCGCGCAGGTTGCCGGCAAGTCTGACTATGCCTGGTACGTAGCCTACGCGCCGGCGGATGACCCCCAGGTAGTGGTGGCCGTTCTCATCGAGCAGGGCGGCGGTGGCGGCAAGGTCGCGGCGCCGGTCGCCCACCGTATCCTGGAGTCCTACTTCAACATGCCTCAGCCGCTACGGCCGGGTGTTGACGGGGCGGCGTCCGCCGGCAACGGGGGCGACTGATGGAACTGCGCACCTACCTGAGACACTTCGACTACGCCCTGCTGGCGGCGGTGGCGGGGCTGGTCATATATGGCATGGTCATCATCTACAGCGCTACCCATGCCGATCCCGACCTGCCCAGTTCCTTCTATTATGTGAAGCTCCAGACGGTGGCCGCGGCCCTGGGGGCGTTGCTGATGGCTGTAATCGCCTTCACGGACTACCGCGGGCTGCGCAGATATCGCACGCATATATATGTGAGCGTGCTGGCCATCGTTATGCTGGTATATATAGTCGGTTCCGCGGCGCAGGGCTCCCAGCGGTGGATAAATCTGGGGGTGTTCAACCTGCAGCCGTCGGAGATGGCCAAGATCGGTATGGTGGTGGTGCTCGCCGCCTACCTGGCGGAACGGCCCCGCGGCGAGATGGAGATCCGGACTACTCTGACTACGCTGGGTTACGTTTCCCTGCCGGCGGTGCTGGTGTTCATGGAGCCGGACTTCGGCAGCGCCCTGGTGCTGGTGGCGGTCACGATCTCCATGCTGTTCCTGTACGGCATCCGCTGGACTCATTTCGTCGTCCTGGCGGCCGCGGTGAGCGGTTCCCTGTTCCTGGTCCTCCGGGCCCTGCCGGCTGTGGGCGTACATCTGCTCAAGCAGTACCAGATAGACCGGCTGCTGGTATTTCTCCATCCCGACCACGATCCCGGGGGCGCCGGATACAACCTGATCCAGTCGAAGATAGCCATAGGCTCGGGCACGATGACGGGGAAGGGCCTCTACCAGGGGACCCAGGCCCAATTGAACTTCCTGCCCGAGCACCATACGGACTTCATATTTTCCGTGCTGGGCGAGGAACTTGGTTTTATCGGCGCGGCAATCCTCTTCGCCCTGTTCATGATCGTTGTCTGGCGCGGCATCAGGATCATGCTCATAGCCGACAACATGTTCGGCAGCCTCATCGCCGGCGGTGTCCTCAGCATGTTGCTATTTCAGTTTTTTGTTAATATTGGCATGACTATCGGTATCATGCCGATTACCGGCATCACGCTTCCCTTCATCAGCTACGGGGGAAGCTCCATGGTTTCCAATTTACTGGCCATCGGCCTGCTGGAGAGCATCCATGTCCGCGGCAAGATGATGGGAGACAGGAGGTACAGGCGTGCTCAAGTTACCATTTAGCCCGAGAAAACTGGTGTCTCTGGTAAATGATGTCCAGGGTCAGGCCGGTGAGGCCGCGCGCCTGCTGATAGCCGGCAGGGATCCGCAAGCGGTAGAGAGCGTGCAGACGGCGTTGACTCGTGGAGCCCGGCCGGAGAGTGCCGCATATCTGGTGGACACCATATCGCTGGCCGAGGGCAACGGTTTCCTTCCCGCCATGCGGCTGGAGTCGGCTGCCGTGATAGTGTTGGTACTGACCCCGGCGGAGCTGGAAGCGGATGACCTGGCGACGCGCCTTGAAGGAGCGGCTGAAACAGGAGTGCCGGTGGTGCTGGTGCTTACGGAAGCGCCGGGAGTGGAGGTGTCCTTCCCGGCCGCCGGCGTGGGGCCAAAGAGGGTGGTGGGTTTCGCCCCTGACGGCAAGCTGCCGGATGACCTGCTGGCCGCGGCGGTGGTGGATGCTGCCGGTGAAGCTTCGGTCTTCCTGGCGGCGGGCCTGCCCGTTCTCAGGGAAGCCACCTGCGAGCACCTCATCAGCCGCACCGCGCGCCAGAACGGCGTCATCGGCATGCTGTTCATCATCCCCGGTGCGGATATGCCGGTGATGACGCTGAACCAGGCGAAGATGGTGCTGCGCATGGCCGCGGCCCACGGAGAGCCGGTAGGCGTGGAGCGGGCGCTGGAACTGCTGGGCGTGGTCGGCAGCGGACTCGGTTTCAGGACCCTGGCACGCCAGGCGGTCTGTGCCCTGCCGGGACCGGGCTGGGCGCTCAAGGGCGGGGTCGCCTACAGCGGCACCTTGGCCATGGGCCGCGCCGCCAAGGCATACTTCGATGGAAGCGTACGGGTCACGCCGTCCCGGCTGGCCAGGATGGCGGACAAGATAAAGAAGCTGAGATGATCATTTGTCACAAACTCTTGAAACAAGAATTGAATCCCTCCTGGAAAGGGTGGAAAAGCCTGCCCGCTATATCGGCGGCGAGGTTGGCAGTGTCAGGAAGCAGGAATATACACTCCGGATAGCGCTCAGCTACCCCGATGTCTATGAGATCGGCATCGCCAACCAGGCGGTCCAGATCCTTTACTCCCTGATCAACCACGACAGCGAAGCCTGGGCGGAGCGGGTCTACTGCCCCTGGCCCGACATGTCCTCGCTGATGCGCGACCAGGATGTATCGTTGTTCATGCTGGAGAGCTGGGAGCCGGTACGGCGGGTGGATCTGTGGGGGATCACCCTGCAGCACGAGCTTACCTATACCAATATCCTGGAGATGCTGGATCTTGCCGGTGTGCCGTTGCGCTGGGAGGACCGTGGCGAGGACGACCCGCTGGTGTTCGCCGGGGGGCCCAGCGCCAGCAACCCTCATCCGGTGGCGGCCTTTTTCGATTTCATCATCATCGGTGATGGTGAGGTGGTGGTGCCGCAAGTGCTCCATGTCTGTGAACAGGCCAGGGACCGGTCCCGTGAGGATAAACTGGAGCAATTGGCCGCTATCGAAGGCGTATTCGTGCCGTCCCGGGCGGCGCCGGTGACGCGCGCGGTGGTGCCGGTGCTGGAGCGGAAGGAGTTGCCGCTTAAGCCGGTGATACCCACCATGCAAGCGGTGCACGACCGGGCCGTGCTGGAGATAACACGGGGCTGCACGCGCGGCTGCCGTTTCTGCCTGGCGGGGAGCTGGTACCGGCCGGTGCGTGAGCGCCGCGCGGCGGATATCTGCGACGCCGTGGTCGAGGTAGTGGCCAATACGGGTTACGAGGAGGTCTCGCTCAGTTCCCTGTCGGTGACAGACCACAGTTGTATCCAGGCCGTGCTGCGCCGGCTGGTGGAATCGCAGCCGGGGC
>BDUA01000031.1 GCA_002897715.1 bacterium BMS3Abin01 | reverse complement strand
GGCGGCGGCCCTGCCGGGAGTGGTCGCCTCGCTCACCAGCCTGCCGGTCATCGGCGTCCCCGTGATGACCAAAGACCTGGGCGGCATGGACTCGCTGCTCTCCATCGTGCAGATGCCCCCCGGCGTCCCCGTGGCCTGCATGGCCATCAACGGCTCCAAGAACGCCGCCATCATGGCGGCCAGGATACTGGCGGTGGAGTAGGGGGGCGTTGAATCACTTAGTGTTGAGCTAATCAGCTCCGACGACAAAGTTTATAAAGTCTGCCCTGCTCGTAATCGGGCTGCGAAAACCGCCTGATTTGATGGAAACCATCTGCTGATGGATCTCCCATCCCTCGTCATCAGTAAGCGTGCCGTCACGGACCATGCGCGCGATGATTCCTATCGTTCCCGTGATGCTAACGCCCGAATCCTCCGCTGCCTGTCTGCCCACGCGGTCATCGATGACAGCAACGTAACCGTAGCGCTTTGCCAAAACAATGGTCGCCGCCTCGCCCCGGTTGCGATCGGCTTCGCCCCAGCGTTTGAGCAGATTGCTGAACAGGATCAGGTCGTCCGGTTCTTCCAGTCTCAGCACTTCGTACCAGCCGGCCCCGATAATGGACGCCAACTCCGGATGATCATCAACACCAGCTTCCAGCTCTGCAATGACCTCAGCCGGAACGAAGGCTCTTCCCTGGTAACGATCCTCAAGCAAGGAGAGATTATCCGTACGCGCGAAATAATTCAGGCAGCTGGTGTCGAAGATGAGGACGCGGCCCTCACGCGTGTTCGACATCTTCGCGGTACTCATCCACGTCAGCGGCCACGGGTATCAGATTTGCCTCAAGCAGGTCTTGCTCCAGGACTTCGACATCGCTTCGTTCAAGCAGTTCCGCCAACCTGGAGAGAGATATCTTGCTGCTGGTATAGGCGTCAATGGCTCTTCTTATGAAGTCAGCGGGCAGTCGGAGTTTTTCTCCATGACTGCCCGGCTGTTGGCTTCGTGCTGGAGAATAACCGCACTTCCACGCAATAGCTATCAAGCTTCCATCCTCATCCATTTCCAGGAACCTGTCGCGCTCGCGCGCCCGAATGATGTTCAGGTTGTGAAGCTGGTAGATGATGGCCTGGTTGCTGACGCCGAAGTGGTATGCCAGGTGGACGACATCCTGCGGGTCAGCACGTGATTTCAGTGAATCTTTCGAAAGTAGACTGCGGATACCATCTTCGGGCATCAGGAAGTGGGCGGCAAAAGCATTGGCCCTCCGCTCCTGGAGGTTTTGCATCTGAAAGATATCCTGATCGACCTGAAGACCCGCGTCGGAATCAAAGACATGATGGCCCAGCTCATGTCCTGCCGTAAAACGCTGGCGATTCCTCGGCCGGGAAGTATTTATCACTGCAACGACGACTCTGCCGCTGTTTGCATAAATGCCATCGGGTCCATCCGTCCCCATGTCGCGTCTGGCGACGGGCAGGCCGAATTCTTCCATCAGATGAAAAATGTTTGCTACAGCTTCAAGCCCCAGGTGCATCTGATGGCGGACTGCTGCAGCCATGTTCCTTGCTTCCGTGATGTACCTGGGCTCAGTCATCGGTGATTTCCTTGAGGAAAGCATAATCGCTCATGAACTTCTGAACCCATCGAAGCTGTTGCCGCAGCTGCGGGTCGGATGATTCAAGACTGCGCAGATGGACAGCCAGCGGTTGCTCCTGGCTCAGAAGGCTATCAACCGGCTCGCCCACGGCTTCGGAAATGGCCAGCAGTTCCAGGCTGTCCACCTTGCGGACGCCCTTCTCGATCTTGGCCACGGCGCTCCTGTCGATGCCCAAATGGTCGGCCATTTCTGCCTGAGTCATCCCGGCGCCCCGGCGGGCGGAAGCTATCCTTTCTCCCAGCTTTGTAGTTGTGAGTACCACCCTTTACACCTCCGTATGTGTATAATCGCACACTATGGCCTTGATTTCAAAGTTAATAGTGCGATATTATCTCTCGTGATGTATCGACAATCATACTCGGCATCTTAATATTATGGATGGAGGTGATCTCTATAGCTGACAGACGTGCCGGCAAGGGTCCCTACGTGAAAGATGAACGTGGCGGTGGAAGCCAGCCACGTTCCCGCAACAATGATGGTACCTGGCGGAAAAAGCGGAGTGATGCGGGTAAACCTCGTAGGAAGTAACAGAACAGGTTGGAGGTCAATTGCATATCCGGCAGGTGGTTAATCCGCCGGATAGTACAACAATAAACTGAAAGAATTAATGAAAAAGATTCACAGCAGATAACAAGCATATTAGTTATTCGTGATTAAAGGCCAATGGATGGAAAATGATATTCGCCGGACTCAAAATCCGGTGGGGCTCACCCCCCGTGTGGCTTCGTTTCCACCTTCGGCATCAGGACATGCCGGCAAAACCTTGGATTGGCTTGAGTACCAGAAATCAGCAAGGGCGGCGGAAATCGCTTTTTGCCAACCGTTTGCCAATATCAAATTGAGATTACTTGCATTGAGGAAAGGTCCATCATGGATGAAAAGGATATTCAGAAACAACTAGAAGAGATACTTTCTGGCATGGAAGATCCGGCTTGCCTTGCATCCCCGGAGGCAATGGATAAGTTAAAAGAGTTAGGGCTCACCCGACATGACAAGGAAATACCGACCGAGGAAGTTATTAGGTCGCGCATCGAAAGAGCTGCCTTATTGTCAGAGCAAGTTCCTCCTGTTCCTGAAGGTCTGCCTGCCTCTATCAGTTTTCTGTTTCAGGACGTAAGAGAATGCATTATCTACGGTCTTTATGGCGCAGCAATTACTCTTTCATGCAATCTTATTGAGTTCGCTCTTAAACAGGCTACGTTTATAAAAGAAGCAGGGGGCTATCGAAAAACTGAGCCAGAGAAATGGGATGAATTTGAGGATATGGAGTTTGGTCCAGCAATTAACCGTGCCAAGACTGCGGGCCTTGTTACCAGCAAAATGTCAAAAGCTTTGCACGAATTCAGAACGGATGTTAGAAATCCATACGGTCATTACAATATTAAAAAAATTACCGACGGCACCGTAGCCGAGGATGTTAAGTTGATAGACCTAATAACAGGCGAGATAAATACACGGAACATTGATGCTGGTGATAATCCATTAATACAAGGGCATGCTAAGCGCGTAGTCGATGCACACCAAGTCGAGTACGTTTTCAAGTTCGCATATGTGGTAGTCGTGGAGTTATTCTCAAGAATCAACTCAATTGATGAATCTGAGGCAGAGGATTAAGCATACGTCTTAGTAATTAAATCGGTCTTTGGGCAGGATTACGTCACGGTACTTGCCGCGGACGTACAGGTCGCGCAGCACGTCATCGGCGATGCCCCAGATGTAATTGGCGACCCAGGTAAGCTTCGATTGGTCCATCTGCCCAGCATCTCCCCAGCTAATGATGAAACTCGCCCAAATGAATCTTTTTCTACCTGAAATATGGTGGATGACAAGTATATCACTGAGGCTGGATAGAATTCATTAGCATGTACCAGATGCGGATGTATTTGCATTTGGTAGCACTAATTGCAAAGTCGCTCGCAAATAGTGCAGAAGCGCACGGCTTCGGACTATCTCCCACGCTAATCTGGCGCCCCTCCTGGAAAAATGAAATGATGAATATCATGAATCAGTATTTCAATTTCTGGCAGAAGTGGCTTCTGGCTGTCGGCATCTATCTGGTCGCCTTCGGCCTGGTGCTGGCCTTCTTCAACCAGTCGCGGCTGATGGACGTCATTTTCAACCAACAGATAGACCCCGTGTTCTGGGGCGGCAACAGCATTCCTGAGAACGCAGCAGACTTCCAGGCCTGGATCTATGGTGTCCTGGGCGCTACGGTCGCCGGCTGGGGGGTATTTCTGGCTTTCCTGGCTCACTACCCCTTCAGGGCGCGCGAGAAATGGGCCTGGAATTGCATCGCCATTGGCATCGGGGGCTGGTTCGTAGTCGACACGGCCATCTCCGCCTATTACCACGTGACTTTCAACGTCGCCTTCAACGCGGCCCTGCTGCTGCTGGTGGGATTGCCGCTGCTGTTTACGCGGAAGGATTTTTCCCGGCAGTAACCGCTCCTACTGCGCCCGCTGCCTCGGGATGCGCTGCCGGCCGGCCCGCCGCCGCTGGTTCTTCCGTCGCACCACCGTCACGTACTCGACGGCCTGTCCCAGGCCCCAGCCCCCCAGCAGCCCGAAAATGGCGTAGGCGACATAATTGTTGATGAACAGGGACAGGAACAGGGCCGGCAGGTCGGCGAACAGCACCCAGGGCACCTCGCCCTCGCCGGCGCTGTTTACCAGGGGGATGAGCAGCCCGAACAGCAGCCCGTAGCCCATGGTGACCAGCTTCAGCGGCGTCACCCGCACCGCCAGATGACCGCGTGACACATCCATGACGAAGAAGGCCAGCCAGGTCGCCAGCCCGATGTGGATCAGGAAGAAATATGGCTGTCCTATGATGAATTCCAGAGTTGTCATATGGGATGTGGTGTAAGGGGGTCGGGAAAACAGGAAGTGTTTGTGGTCTTTCTCTCTCCCTAAAATACAGGTATAGGGCGCAGGATTCAAGACAACCGGTCCTCCGGCGGGCGCCATTAACGGCGCTTATCACCGTTCCCGGAAAACCGGGGTGGAAACCGCCGCCGGTTCGTTAAATAATTGGCGATGGAGAATGTGCCGGCGGTTTCTCGCCGGGCATCGTTTATTACCGGGCAGCCGTACCAAGGAGCATATTTGATTCCCAGATATTCACGGCCGGAGATAACCGCCATCTGGAGCGACGAGCACCGGATGGCCAAATGGCTCGAGGTGGAGCTCGCCGCCTGCGAGGCCTGGGCCGAACGCGGTCGCATTCCCGCCGAGGCCCTGGCCGAGATCAGGGAGAAGGCCGATTTTGATGTGGCGCGGGTGCAGGAGATAGAGACAGAGACCCGCCACGACGTCATCGCCTTCCTCACCAACGTCGGCGAGTACGTAGGCGACGCCTCCAGGTACATCCATTACGGCATGACCTCCTCGGACATGCTGGACACCGCCCTGGCGTTGCAGCTGCGGGAAGCGGCCGACATCCTCATCTTCGACCTCAGGCATCTGCTGGGGGTGCTGAAGAAACGCGCCCTGGAGCACCGGGACACGGTGATGATCGGCCGCAGCCACGGCATCCACGCCGAGCCCATCACCTTCGGCCTCAAGCTGGCGGTCTGGTGCTTCGAGACGGCCCGCAACATCGAGCGGCTGGAGCGGGCTCGCAAGACCGTCTCCGTGGGCCAGATATCCGGCGCCGTGGGCACCTACGCCATGGTGCCGCCGGAGATAGAGGCGGATGTCTGCCACAAGCTGGGGCTTACCCCGGCGCCGGCCTCCACCCAGGTCATCCAGCGGGATCGCCACGCCGAGTTCATGACGGCGCTGGCCATCGTCGCCTCCTCCATCGAGCAGTTCGCCACCGAGATACGGCACCTGCAGCGCACCGAGGTGCTGGAGGTGGAGGAGGCTTTCAAAAAAGGGCAGAAGGGCTCTTCGGCCATGCCCCACAAGCGCAATCCCATCGTCAGCGAGCGCATGTGCGGCCAGGCACGCGTTATCCGCGCCAACAGCCTGGTGGCCATGGAGAACATGGCGCTGTGGCACGAGCGCGACATCTCCCATTCCTCGGCGGAGCGGGTCATCCTGCCGGACAGCACCATCCTGCTGGACTACATGCTTTACCGTTTCGCCGACCTGATGGACAACCTGCTGGTATATCCGGAGCGGATGAAGGAGAACCTGTGGTCAAGCCACGGGTTGGTCTTCTCCCAATCCGTTCTGTTAAAATTAGTGGACAAGGGCCTTTCCCGCGAGGAGGCATACAGGGTCGTTCAGACCAGCGCCATGAAGGCGTGGCAGGACAGCACAAGCTTCAAGGAACTGCTTGAGGCGGATGAGACCGTCAGGGCAACCCTCACCGATGAAGAACTGGACAGCTGCTTCGATGAAACCCGCTACCTGGAGAACACCGGCGCCGTTTTCGCGCGCCTGGAAGAGCTGGAAACCTGAGACGCTGACCCGAGGAGGTAAAGATGCCGGAAAAACTGTATGAAGGCAAAGCCAAGAAGATCTTCGCCACCGACGACCCCAACCTGGTGTCCCAGCAGTTCAAGGACGACGCCACCGCCTTCGACGGCACCAAGAAGAGTCAGATAGTCCACAAGGGCGTCAGCAACGCCAGGATATCAGCGTGCCTGTTCCGGCTGCTGGAGGATAACGGCATCGCCACCCAACTGATCGAGCAGACCGCGGAAGACACCCTGCTGACCAGGAAACTGGACATGTACAGGGTAGAGCTGGTGGTGCGCAACTACGCCGCCGGCAGCATCGTCAAGCGGCTGGGTTTCGAGGAGGGTCAGAAGTTCAAGAAGCCCTTGGTGGAATATTTCCTCAAGGACGACTCGCTGCACGACCCGCTCATCACCTGCATGCATATCGAGGAGATGGGGCTGGTTGCCAAGGACGAGCTCCAGGAGCTCAAGGCGCTGGCGTTGCGCGTCAACCAGATACTGAGCGACTTCTTCGCCGGGCGCGGCATCACCCTGGTGGACTTCAAGCTGGAGTTCGGCAAGGATAGCGAAGGCAACATCATCCTGGGCGACGAGATAAGCCCGGACACCTGCCGCTTCTGGGACGCCGAGACCGGCAGGAAGCTGGACAAGGACCGCTTCCGCTTCGACCTGGGCGATGTGGAACAAGCGTACGAGGAGATACTCAACCGGGTGGAGGGGTGACTGGAAAACAAAAGCAGATCCCTCGCTACGCTCGGGATGACACATTTGACTGTAATTCCCGGGAGTTGGCCCGGGTAAAACACTGCAATTCCGAGGTGTAAGTCCGGGTAAAACATTGTAATTCCGAGGAGTGGACCCGGATAAAACACAGTAATTCCCGGGAGCGGGTCCGGGTGAAACACTGTCATTCCGAGGAGCCGCAGGCGACGAGGAATCCGCTTTTCGGGGTTTCCAAACGCCCGGGCATGAAAAGGGAGATGAATTGAAAGCAAAAGTTTATATCACCCCCAAGGCCGGCATCCTCGATCCCCAGGGGCTTACCATCGAGCGCTCGCTGCCGGCGCTGGGCTTCGAGGGAGTCAGCAACGTGCGTGTCGGCAAGTACATCGAGCTGGAGCTGCCTGGCGGCGGCGACGCCGACGCCGGCGATAAACTGGACCGCATGTGCCGTAAACTGCTGGCCAACCCCATCATCGAGGACTTTGAATACGAGCTGATTGAAGAGTAGTGCCTGCCTCACCACAAACCTCGGCGCCGCCTGTCCGCTTCGGAGTAGTCATCTTTCCCGGGTCCAATTGCGATACGGACGCTCACGATGCCGTCCGTACATTCCCCGGTGTCCGCGCGCGCTATCTCTGGCACAAGGACACGGAACTGGACGGACTGGACTGCATTATCCTCCCGGGTGGTTTCTCCTATGGCGATTATCTCAGGAGCGGCGCCATCGCCCGCTTCTCGCCGCTGATGGACGCTGTGGGGCGCTTCGCCGGGGACGGCGGCCTGGTGCTGGGTATCTGCAACGGCTTCCAGGTGTTGCTGGAGGCGGGGCTGCTGCCGGGCGCCATGCAGCAGAACCAGAAGCTGAAGTTCATCTGCCGCCTGGTGAGCCTCAGGGTGGAGAACGATTCCCTGCCCTTCACCAGAGCTTACAGCAAGGGACAGGTGATCAAGGCACCCATCGCCCACCACGAGGGCAACTATTTCATCGACCGGGACGGTCTGGATGAACTGGAGGCAAACAACCAGGTGGTGCTGCGCTATTGCGATGAGGACGGCGAGGCCACGGCCGCGGTCAATCCCAACGGCTCCGTCTCCAACATCGCCGGCGTCTGCAACCGCGAGGGTAATGTCTTCGGGCTTATGCCCCATCCGGAGCGGGTCTGCGACGCTCTGGTGGGGGGCACCGACGGCCGCGGCGTCTTCGAGTCGGTTATCAGCAGAGTGACCTCAGGTGCAGAATTATGAGCAACGGGACGGGATGTTCTTCAAAAAGCAGATTCCTCGTCGCTGACGCTCCTCGGAATGACAATGTTTTACCCGGGCCTGCTGCTGAGAATGACTGTGTTTTATCCGGACTTACTCCTCGGAATGAAAATGTTTTACCCGGATCCGCTCCTGTGAATGACAGTGTTTTACCCGGGTCCGTCTCTGGGAATGACAGTCAAATTTGTCATCCCGAGCGTAGCGAGGGATCTGCTTTTGTTTTTCGGGGAGACAAATGACTAACCCCACCGAACAGAAACCCGCCTACGAGCTGCTGGGCCTCAAGGCCGCGGAGTACCAGGATATCTGTCAGCGCCTGAACCGCGAGCCCAACTACCTGGAGCTGGCGGTCTTCTCGCTGATGTGGAGCGAGCACTGCGGCTACAAGCATTCGCGGCCGCTGCTTTCCCGCTTCCCTACCGAGGGTGAGGCTATCCTCCAGGGCCCCGGCGAGAACGCCGGCGTCATCGACATCGGCGGCGGCCGGGCCATCGCCATGAAGATCGAGAGCCATAACCATCCCTCGGCCATCGAGCCTTTTGAGGGGGCGGCCACCGGTATCGGCGGCATCGTGCGCGATATCTTCGCCATGGGCGCCCGGCCCATAGCCAACCTGGACCCGTTGCACTTCGGCTCTCTGGACAAGCCCCGCCAGCGCTACCTGCTGGACGGCGTCGTGGAGGGTATCGCCGCCTACGGCAACTGCATGGGCATTCCCACCGTCGGCGGCGAGATCCATTTCGAGGACGCCTACGAGGAGAACTGTCTCATCAACGTCATGTGCGTCGGCATGGTGGAGCCGGACAAGATTTTAAAGGCCCGCGCCACCGGACCGGGGAACCTGGTGATACTCATCGGTTCCTCCACCGGCCGCGACGGCATCGGCGGCGCCAGTATCCTGGCCTCGGCCGAGTTCGACGAGACGGCGGAGGAGAAGAGGCCCACGGTCCAGGTAGGCAACCCCTTTATGGAGAAGAAGCTGCTGGAGGCCTGCCTGGAGATGCGCGACGAGGGGCTGCTGGTGGCGCTGCAGGACCTGGGCGCCGGCGGGCTTTCCTCCTCCTCCAGCGAGATGGCCAGCAAGGGCGGCACCGGTATCGATATCGATATCGCCATGATCCCCCTGCGTGAGCCGGGCATGGAACCCTTCGAGATCATGATCTCCGAGTCCCAGGAACGCATGCTGGCGGTAGTCACGCCCGGGAACGAGGCGGCGGCGCTGGCGGTCTGCGACAAGTGGGATCTGGACGCCACCGTGGTGGGCAAGGTCACCGAAGGTGACCGCCTGCGGGTGTTCCAGGGTGGGGAGATGATCGCCGACATGCCGGTGAAGTCCCTGGTGGACGAGGCGCCCACATACATCGTGGAGCCGGTCAGGCCCGGGCACCAGGTGGATGAGCCGCTGCCGGAGGACCACTACCGGCAGCCGGACGATCTGGGCGAAGTCCTGACCACCCTGCTCGCCTCTCCCAACATCTGCTCCAAACGGTATGTTTTTGAACAGTACGACTACACGGTCCAGACCGATAACGCCCTCTGGCCGGGCGGCGACGCGGCGGTGCTGAGGATCAAGGGCAGCCCCACCGGGGTGGCCCTTACGGTCGACGGCAACGGCCGCAAGTGTTATCTCGACCCGTGCCGGGGCGGGCGGACGGTGGTGGCCGAGGCGGCGCGCAACCTTTCCTGTGTGGGCGCGCGGCCGGTAGCCATCACCAACTGCCTCAACTTCGGCAACCCGGAGAAGGGTCCCATCTACTACCAGTTCCAGCAGGCGATCGAAGGCATGTCCGAGGCCTGCGAGGCGCTGGGCACGCCGGTCACCGGCGGCAACGTCAGTTTCTACAATGAGAGTTTCGGCCAGGCCGTCTATCCCAACCCGGTAGTGGGTATGATGGGCATCATCGAAGATACCGGGAAGATCATGACCCACGGCTTCAGGCGGGAGGGGGACGCGGTGCTGCTCATCGGCGGCGCCCGTCCGGCGGTGGACGGCTCCGAGTACCAGCTGTATATCCATGGCGAGGTCGCCGGCCGCATCCCCGATGTGGACCTGGAGAAGGAAAAGAGCCTGCAGGCCCTGGTGAGACAGGCTATCCTGGAGGAGAAGATAAACAGCGCCCACGATGTCAGTGACGGCGGTCTGGCCTGCTGCATCGCCGAAGCGGCCGTCGCCGGCGGCATGGGGGCGATGATCGACCTGGGGAAGGCCGCTTTCGCTCCCGGCGCGGGTCCCGCTCTGCGGGCGGACCTGCTGCTGTTCGGCGAGGCGCCGGGGGCGGTGATGGTGACCGCCGCGCCGGAGCAGGTGGACGGTCTCCGGGTAGCGGCTGAGGCGGCGGCTGTGCCGCTGGCGGTCATCGGCAGGGTGGGCGGCAAGCGCCTGGTGTTCAGTGACGCCGGCGCTGAAGTGATAAATATTCCCATTGAAGCGGCGGCCGGGGCGTGGGGGGACGCTCTGGAAAAGATACTGGAAGCAGGGGTATAAGTATGGTTTTCACGAACGAGAAGCCGGAAGAGGCCTGCGGTGTATTCGGCATAGTGGCCCCGGGGCGTGATGTCAGCCGCCTGACCTTCTACGCTCTGTTCGCCCTGCAACACCGGGGGCAGGAGAGTGCCGGCATAGCCGTCTCCGAAGAGGGACGGCTGACGGCCTTCAAGGACATGGGACTGGTATCCCAGGTGTTCAAGGAGGAGACGCTCAAGACCCTGTCGGGCCAGGCCGCCATCGGCCATGTACGCTATTCCACCACCGGTTCCACCCGTTGGGACAACGCTCAGCCGGTTTGCCACAACCGTAACGGCCATACCCTGGCGCTGGGGCATAACGGCAACCTGATCAATACAGCGGAGCTCCGGGATGAGCTGGGGTCGCTGGGGACCAAATTCACCTCCACCAGCGACAGCGAACTGATGGCGGCGCTCATCGCCAACCATGAGGCGGCGGACATCCGCGACGTGGTGACCGCTGTTATGCCCAAGTTTAAGGGCGCCTTCTCGGTGGTGTTGCTGAGCGAGGGGATGGTGGTCGGTTTCCGCGATCCCTGGGGCATACGCCCCCTGTGCGTCGGCAGGCTGGATGACGGCAACTACGCCCTGGCCTCGGAGAGCTGCGCCCTGGACATCATCGGCGCCGAGTTCCTCCAGGAGATCGGACCGGGGCAGATGGCGGTGATCACCGAGAAGTCGCTGGAGATCAAACAGGTGGAGCCGCCGGCGCAGAGGCAGGGGCTCTGTATCTTCGAGTTCATCTATTTCGCCCGGCCCGACTCGGTGATCGAGGGCCGGACCGTCTCCGAGGCGCGCATCCATATGGGAGAAGAGCTGGCCAAGGAGTTTCCGGTCGAAGCCCACATGGTCATCCCCATCCCCGACACCGGTACCCCCGCCGCCATCGGCTTCGCCCGCGCCAGCGGTATTCCCTACGGAGAGGGGTTGATCAAGAACCGCTATATCGGTCGTACCTTCATCCAGCCGGACCAGTCGCTGAGGGAACACGGAATCCGGGTGAAACTCAACCCCCTGGCGGCGCTGATCAAGGGCAAGAGCCTGGTGGTGGTGGACGACTCCATCGTCCGGGGCAACACCACCAACAAGATAGTGCGCATGCTGTTCGAAGCGGGGGCCAGCGAGGTGCACCTGCGCATCAGCTCGCCACCCATCACCCATCCATGTTTTTACGGTATCGATACCGCCACCAGCACCGAGCTCATCGCCTCTTCCAAGACCGTCGCCGAGATACGCAAACGGGTGGGCGCCACCTCGCTGGAATACATATCGCTGGAGGGGCTGCAGCGGGCGGTGAACATGCCTGTCGAACGCTTCTGCCGCGCCTGTTTCACCGGGGACTATCCGGTCGATGTGCCGGATATGCTCAAGATGAGCAAGCACCGGTTCGAACAGGTCGAAAAGGAGACGGTGAAATAAAAGACGAGGGGAAACAAAGACCGATGACATACGCCGGCGCCGGCGTCGATATCGACGCCGGCGCCGAAGTGGTCCGGCGTATTCGCCGGGCGGTGGCCTCCACCACCGGCGATACACGGGTCATCGGTGGTCTGGGCGGATTCGCCGGCATGATGGAGCTGCCCGGTATGGAACAGCCGGTGCTGGTCTCCGCCACCGATGGGGTGGGTACCAAGGTACTGGTAGCCGAGGCCCTGGGCCGGTATGACACCGTGGGCATCGACCTGGTGGCCATGTCGGCGAACGACCTGCTCACCACCGGCGCCCGCCCCCTGTTCTTCCTCGATTATCTGGCGACGGGCAAGCTGGAGCCGGAGAAAGCCGCTTCCCTGGTGGAAGGCGTCGCCGCCGGTTGCCGCCGGGCGGGCTGTGCTCTGCTGGGCGGAGAGACGGCGGAGATGCCTGACCTGTACCGGGGCGGAGAGTTCGACCTGGCGGGCTTCGCCGTGGGCGTGGTGGAGAGAGACGATATCATCGACGGCAGCAGCGTCAGCGCCGGCGACGCCATCATCGGACTGCCCGCCAGCGGCATCCACAGCAACGGCTTTTCCCTGGTGAGGAAGGCGCTGGCGGCCGGCGGCATCTCTTACCGGGACAACCTGGAGGGCGCCGGCCCCGGTCCAGTAGGCGAGAAGCTGCTGATACCGACAGAGATTTACGCGCCGCAGGTAGCGGCTCTGATGAGCGTCTGCCGGGTCGGCGCTATGGCCCATATCACCGGCGGCGGGCTGCCGGATAACCTGCCGCGGGTCATCCCCGACGGCCTCGGTGCCCGCATCGACCGTTCCGCCTGGCTGGTGCCGCGGCTGTTTACCAGCATTCAGGAATTAGGTAATATAGAGACCCGGGAGATGTTCCACACCTTTAACATGGGCATCGGTTACGTGGTGGTAGTGCCGCCGGGCGATGTGGAGAAAGCCCGCCGCGCCGCCCACGGAGCCATCCGCATAGGCGAGGTCATAGAAGGGGAGGCAGGCGTTGACCTGGGCATATAGGGTGGTTGGGGTATGAACCGGACAGAGAATGCGAACGGATTGTTCAGGCTGGGGGTGCTCGTATCCGGCTCCGGCTCCAACCTGCAGAGCATCATCGACAGTCTGCATGGGGGTGGTTCCGGCATCGAGGTTGCCCTGGTCATCAGCGACAACCCCCGGGCCTACGGGCTCAAACGCGCCACCGGCGCCGGTATCCCCACCGCTGTCTTCCCCCTGGGTGATTTTGCGGACCGCACCGCCCATGACCTGGCCATGGCCGACGAGCTGGACCGCCACGGCGTGGACCTGGTGGTACTGGCGGGGTACATGCTGCTGGTAACCCCCGCCTTCCTCAAGCGCTTCCCCCGGCGGGCCATCAACCTGCATCCCTCCCTGCTTCCCGCCTTCCCGGGGGACACGCCCATCGAGGACACCATGGACTACGGCGCTCGCGTAACCGGCGTCACCGTGCATTTTGTCGATGAGGGTACGGATACCGGTCCCATCATTCTTCAAGAAGCGGTGGAAATAAAATATAATGACACGGTCGATAGCCTGCGGGAACGAATTCATACGGTAGAACACCGTCTGCTGCCTCGCGCTATCCAGCTGATCGCCGGAGGGCGGTTAAGATTTGACGAAGACAACCCGCGCCGCGTACTGGCCTGACAGGGCTGTTCGGCGGCAAGGTTCACCAAGCGACCAGGGAGGATATGTTGAAAGTCACACGCGCACTCATCTCGGTCTCCAACAAGATCGGTCTGGATAAATTCGCCCGGTCTCTGGCCGACAGGGGAATAGAGATTATTTCCACCGGCGGCACCGCCGCCTTCCTTAAGGAGAACGGCATAGACGTCATCCCCGTGGACCAGGTGACCGGTTTTCCCGAGATCCTCGACGGTCGGGTCAAGACGCTTCACCCCAATATCCATGCCGGGCTGCTGGCGGACCGGGACAACCACCAGCACATGCTCACCCTCAAGGAGAAGGGGATAAAACCCATCGACATGGTAGTGGTGAACCTCTATCCCTTCGAGGAAGTAGCGGGCAGACGCGGTGTCACCGAGGAGGAGATTATCGAGAATATCGACATCGGCGGCCCGACCATCGTCAGGGCTGCGTCCAAGAATTTCAAACACGTTGCCGTGGTAACGGACCCGCGCCGCTACGAGGAAGTCATGGTAGAGATGGAAGCGAACGATAACCAGCTGAGCCTGGAGATGCTGCGTGAGCTGGCGACCCAGACCTTCCATACCATCGCCCACTATGATTTCGTCATCGCCAACTGGTTCAGCGAAGGCGTGGGCGACTTCCCGCCCTACATGTTGCTGGATTTCGAGAAGATGCAGGATCTGAAATATGGCGAGAACCCCCACCAGCGGGCCGCCTATTACGCCGAGGTCAACGCGCGGCGGCATCTGCTGAGCCGGGTCACCCAATTACACGGGGCGGAGCTTTCGTTCAACAACCTGCTGGACCTCAGCGCTGCCCGGGACCTGCTGCGTGAGTTCTCGCTGCCGGCGGCGGCGGTCATCAAACACGGAAACCCCTGCGGAGTGGCCGTAGCCGAGGAGATCGGCGTCGCCTACAGGAAAGCCCTGGCGGCTGATCCCGTAAGTGCCTTCGGCTCGGTGGTGGTTCTGAACCGCATCGTCGACGAAGAGCTGGCGAAGACACTGGCCAAGAAGTTCATCGAGGTGCTGTTCGCTCCCGGCTTCGTATCGGAGGCCGTGGAGATACTGACCCAAAAGGAACATATCCGATTGCTGGTCAACGAGGAGCGGCGCAAGATAATATCCGGCGAACGCGATTACCGGCGGGTGAACGGCGGCCTGCTGGTGCAGGATAAGGACTCGGGTGTGGATGAGCGCGACACCATGGAAGTGGTCACCAAGCGTCACCCGACGGAGAAGGAATGGGGCGATTCCCTGTTCGGCTGGCGCGTGGCCAAGCACGTGCGCTCCAACGCCATCGTAGTCACCAATAACCTGGCGACGGTGGGTATCGGCGCCGGCCAGATGAGCCGGGTGGATTCCATGAATATCGCCCTGGACAAGTCACTGGGAGAGCTGAAGGGCGCCTCGGTGGCGTCGGACGCCTTTTTCCCCTTCACCGACGCCCTGGACCTGGCCATACCCAAGGGAATCACCTGTGTCATCCAGCCCGGCGGCTCCCAGCGGGACGACGAGGTCGTCAAGCTCTGCGAGGAGCACGATATCGCCATGATCTTCACCAGGGCGCGGCACTTTCTGCACTAGCAGTCAGGCGTTGACCTGGCTAACTTTCAGGTCATCGAGGCTATTGCCGCCGAACAGGTTCAGCAGGTCTTCGAAGGGCAGGGTGTCGGACGGCGCCTCGATCCCCATGTCCTCGCCGAAGGCGGAGTATTTCAGGGTAGTGGTGATCTTCAGCGTCATCGTCTCCAGGTCCCGGGCATCCGAATCGTCGCCGATCGTCCTCGCCAGCTCCCCCATGTCCAGGTTCATGTCCATCCGGTATCGGCGGATGTTATCGTCCTCGTCGATCCAGAGCTCCACGGTCGAAGCGTCGAAGGCGCTTTGCATGGCATCCATGAAATCCTGCATTTCCTGGTCCATGTCGTCGACCCCTGTATCCTGAGGCATGCCGCATTCACGCATGGCGTCCATATAATCCTGCATGGCGGTGTTCATCATATCCGTCATCTTCTGCCCATCCACAGCCGCCTGGAAGTGACCGGTGCTGACGCCGTCGATATCGGCGCTGCCCACCTTCCTCAGGTCGACCAGCACCGATGGGTTCTCCATATAGGCGGACATGAGATTATCGGCAGAATACAGATTCTGGTATTTGTCCATCAGGCAGTCCATGTCAACAACATCGCCGCTTTTCTGCTGCGCGTCCCGAGCCAGGTTATCGAGGGGCAACTCGTACCAGGAACCGGCGAAATTGAAGTAATATGTCGTGCCGATGAACACCACCTCCGTTCCCTCGAGCATCTGGTTGACCATGCCGGCCATCATGGCGCCCTGGGCCTCGGTGCCGCCGCTGGTTGAAGCCAGGTCGCGGAGCATCTTGTCCAGGCCGTCCAGCCGGATGTCGTGGATCCGCATGCGGAGGTCTTTCAGATCCGACAGATCCGCGTCGATCACGGCCCGGAAATCCAGTGCGAGCGGCAGGACAGCAGCGGCTTCCGGCGCCACTTTGGACAGATCGCCGTTCATCTCCAGGGCGAGATCCATGTCCAGACGATAACTTTCGGCCTGACTCAGATTATCGAATGCCGCATCCACGGTGTTCCGGGAGCCCTGCGTATTGTCACCACAGCCCCAAACGGCAAGCGACGCTAACGATGTCAGGGATAACAGAACAATGATCAGAAGCAGTCTGGAGATGGTGACGATGATTTTCATAGGTCTCTTACCCCCGCCTTCGGTCGCAACCAGGAATGGTTAAGACTGATGCCGTCTCATGTTGCCATATATTTGCCTGCTTTCGGCATGTTGAGCAGGCTTCTTGAGCCCGAATGGGGAGATGGGAGAGGGAACCCGGAAACTGACCGGTCCGGGCGGCCGGCAAAGGGGCTTCAGGGAGACGGTGGTGGGACTAACCCCCCAGAACCGTCATGGCTTTCTCCACCAAATTGGCGGTGGTGATTCCCAGCTTCTCGAAGACGATGTTGCCGGGAGCCGAGGCGCCGAAGCGGTCTATGCCAATGGAGGTTCCGGCATCACCGGCGAACTTGCACCAGCCCAGGGTTATGCCGGCCTCGATGGTGACCCGGGCGGTCACCTCCGGTGGCAGCACCGCATTCCGGTAATCCTCATCCTGGTCCTCGAAAAGCTCCCAGCTGGGCATACTGACCACGCGGGCCGAGACGCTCTTGGCCTCCAGTTGCGTCTGCGCCTCCAGGCCCAGATGTACCTCCGAGCCGGTGGCGATGATCAGTACATCGATCTTATCCGCGCCACCGGGTGATTCGGATATCACATAGGCGCCGCGGCAAAATCCCTCACGGGTGCCGGGGTTGTCCAGCACCGGCAGTTTCTGCCGGGTCAGAATCAGGGCCACCGGCATGCCGCGGGAGCAGGAATCGATGGCGGCGCGCCAGGCTTCCACCGTCTCGGTGGCGTCGGCGGGCCGCAGGACCACCAGGTTGGGGAGGGCCCTCAGGGACATCAGGTTCTCTACGGGCTGGTGGGTGGGCCCGTCCTCACCCATGCCCACGCTGTCGTGGGTGAACACCCAGATGGCCGGCGCCTCCTGCAGAGCTCCCACCCTGATGGCGCCACGCATATAGTCGGAGAAGACCAGGAAGGTGCCGCCGTAAGGGATGATGCCGCCGTGACAGGCCATGCCGTTGATGATGGCACCCATGGCGTGTTCCCTCACGCCGAAATGGATATTGCGGCCGCACTTTCTCCCCGGCTCAAAGACATCGTAATCGTTGATGAAAGTGTCATTGGACGGGGCCAGGTCCGCGGACC
>BDUA01000030.1 GCA_002897715.1 bacterium BMS3Abin01 | reverse complement strand
CCTGGCGTGCCGGGGCCCGTTTCGATGCCTGGAGCGAACGGTTCGATTTCGCCGCCTGGGAGAAAGGGTTCGCTGCCATGTCCAGCACCGTGGAGCAGGAAGCGACGCGCTTCTTCTCCCGTGAGGAGCCGCTTCCCTGGGACGACATCGATTCCCGCCTGACGAAAGAGTTCCTGCTGGACGAGAGGGAGAAGGCGGAGCGCGGGGAGCTGACGCCGGATTGTCGCTGGGCCGACTGCTCGCTCTGCGGCGTATGCGAAGGTGATATAGAGATGAGGGTGGAAGACGAGGTAGGGGCCCGGTGAAGTTCAACTACCAGATGCGGTTTGCCAAGACCGGCCGCGCCCGTTTCATCGCCCACCTGGATACGCTCAGTTGCCTGGTGCGAGCCGTCAGGCGCGCCGGTTTCGGTCTGGCTTTTACCGAGGGCATGAGGCCCAAGCCCATCCTCAGCCTGGCCATGCCGCTGGGTGTGGGTATCGAGGGCGAGGACGAGATATGTGACTTCTCCCTGATGCAGCGTGCACCTCTGACGGAGATGGCCAAGAAGATCGGCGGCGAACTGCCCGAGGGAATCATCCTCAAGTCCGTGGGGCCGACGCTGGAGCGCACCAAGTCGGCGTCGCGGGTCGATTCGGTCTCCTACCGGATAGAATTGGTGCAGGCGCCTGACGGCCTGGCAGCGGCTATCGACCGGTTCTACCGTGAACGGGAGCTGGTGGTGCTCAGGCGGCGTCCCAAGGGGGACAAGGAGGTGGATGTCAAGAAGTATGTGAACAGGGTGCGGCAGTTGGAGGAAGGTACGGGTGTGGAGTTCGAGATGAAGGTCACCGGCGAGGGGACGGCGCGGCCCGAGGAGATCGAGGGCCTTCTGTCTGACTTCGCCGGAGAGGAGCTGGAAGTGCGCCGGGTGGTGCGCACGGCCATCAACCTGAAGGAAGAGGAACCGCCGCGTCCGCCGGGACCGGGTCGCTCACAGCGCCCGCCACGCCCGACACGTGCTCCTCAGGGACGGAACCGCCGCCGTTGATCCGGGCTGGCTGGCGCCGTCTCATTCACAGTTTTGTTATCGACGGCGCCGGGAAGATATAATTAATTATCATGGTAGAAGTTTTCCGTTCCCGGTTCAGGCCGGTAACGGGATAAACAGGTTTGCAGTTTTTCAGGGTTTGGGGCCGTTATTGGGCCGCCGCGGCGGCAGGACGGCTGAAAATTTATCGAAAGGCAGTTGAATAGCGATGGCTGAACGCGCCAAGCAGATCTTGGTAAGCGCGGAGCCTAACGAGCTCAAGGTGGCGGTTCTTGAGCAGGGCAGGCTCAGCGAGATATATGTAGAGAGAAAAGGCACCAAACCGCTGGCGGGCAACATCTACAAGGGCAAGGTCGAGAACGTGCTTCCCGGCATGGAGGCCGCCTTTGTGGACATCGGCCTGGAAAAGAACGGCTTCCTCTATGTAGAGGAAGTGATGGTTCACGAGGACCCGGACAAGCGCCCCAAGAAGATAACCCAGATGCTGCGCTCGGGTCAGGAGATACCGGTGCAGATCGTCAAGGACCCCATGGGTACCAAGGGCGCCCGGCTCACTACCCAGCTTTCCATTCCCGGACGCTTCCTGGTATACGTTCCCGATGGCGACGGCGTCGGCGTCTCACGGCGCCTGCCGGATGAGGAACGGCAACGGCTGCGGAACCTGTGCCGGGAGCTCAAGGTGAAGAAGGCCGGCCTTATCGTGCGCACCGCCGCCGAGGGGGTCACCAAGAAAGAGCTGCTGGGCGACCTCAAGTTCCTGGAGAAGATGTGGCAGATAGTAAAGGGCCGGGATAAGAGCCAGGCGGCGCCCTCCCTGCTCTATTCGGAGATGGAGGTATCGCTCAAGGTCATCCGTGACATCTTCGACGATTCCTTTGACCGGGTGCTGGTGGACGCCCAGAAGGAATACGACCGCATCAGATCCTTCCTGAGGAAGACCTCGCCCAAGCTGGTGGACCGCATCGAGCTCTACCAGGGGAGCAAGCCGCTGATGGACACCTACGATGTCAACGAGGAGATGAAGAAGGCGCTGGAGAAGCGGGTGGAACTGCCCAGCGGCGGTTATCTGGTCATCGAGAATACGGAGGCCATGACCATCATCGACGTCAACACCGGCCGCTATGTGGGCCGTTCGCGCCTGGAGAACACCATCCTCAAGACCAACATCGAGGCCTGCAAGGAGGTGGTGCGGCAGCTCCGGCTCCGGGACATCGGCGGCATCATCGTCATTGACTTCATCGACATGGCCCGCCCACGCAACCGGCGGGAGGTGCTGGATACCCTGGGCAAGGAGCTGGAGAAGGACCGCACCAAGACCTATATCGTCGAACTGTCGCCGCTGGGGCTGGTGGAGATGACCCGGCAGAATGTGACCGAGGGCCTCAGGGGCATCCTCACCAAGACCTGTCCCACCTGTGACGGCGAGGGAGTCATCCTCTCCGAGGAGTCCATGGCTATCGAGATCGAACAGAAGCTCAGGCGCCTGGCGCAGACATCGCCCAGCGATGCCTTCCTGGTGGAAGTTCACCCCAAGGTGGCGGCCATGCTTATCGGCCAGGGGGGAGCCAAGCTGAAGGAGCTGGAGCAGGAGACGGGCAAGTACTTCAGTTTCGAGGGGCTGGATACCATCCCCATCGACACTTTCGAAATGACGGCCGAGGGCAGCCGCGAGGCTATCCAGAGGGCTTCACTGCCGGTGGCCGAGGGGGACGATGTCCGGCTGCGCATCGAGGAACAGCATACCTACAACCCGGTGGACGCCATCGCCCGTATCGACGGCTACGTTATCAGCATCGCCGGCGCCGGCAAGATGGTGGGACAGGACTGCAAAGTACATATAGACAGCGTTACCCGCACCTGCGCCTATGCCAGCGTGGTGGAAGAGGAAGAGGACCGGCCGGCGGAGGCCAAGACCCGGCCGGAAAAGGAGGCCGACGTCCCCAAGCGTGAGGGATGGGAAGTGAGGGGAGAGGATAGGGGACGCTCCTGACTTGTTGAGCTTACGGGGGAAGTCAGGCTGGCCCAGGATCTTGATATTGAAACGAAGTTTAAAAAGTTATGAATGCCCCCTGTGCATGGTGCCGGCAGTTGGTACGAAGAGGTCAACGGAAACAGGGCAAAGACAATAGGGCTCGCGGGCAGGCTTGAACCTTATGGGCCGGTTTCGTATTATTATTCCTGATATATATGGAAATAGCATGATCCATATTATAAAAATAATAATATCGGTTATATCGAGTTCGCTGGCGATGCTTTGGCTGTTTATCTGGCCTGTTTACGACATCGTTAAGGGTTTTTTCGGTTTTCATAAACATGTACCAGGTAGCACCGGTCAGCCGGGAGCGGTATAGATACATCGGGGCAGCAACGTTTCCCCTGTTGTCGATATCGTTGGCACTTCAAGTTACTTGTTTGTTATAATCCCTGAGGCTGTAAAGCGGCGGTGTTTGATGCTGCAATCATGAAGATAACCGAAAGCTGGGACTGATGTACGCGGTAATAGATTTGGGTGGAAAACAATATAAGGTGGAAAAAGGTGACGAGGTCATCGTCGACCGGCTGGACCTGGATGAGGGTAAGACCATGACGGTGACGCCGATCCTTGTCGGTGGCGACAAACCGCTGGTGGCGGCCACTGAGCTCAAAAGCACCAAGGTCAAGGCCAAGGTGGAAGAGCACCTGCTCGGTAAGAAGATCCTGGTGTTCAAATACAAGGCCAAGAAGGGTTGTCGCC